>NZ_JBSFKO010000005.1:0-135667 GCF_053598575.1 Streptomyces sp. NPDC001100 | reverse complement strand
TGAACGCCTACTTCACCGCCCGGGGCGTCCCCGCCGAACTCCTCGCCGCCCACCCCTGGAACCGCCGCTCCGCCCCCACCTCCCTCGCCGAGAACATCGACGGCATGCCCGAGGACGACGACCTCAACTACCCCCTGTTGAACCTCCTGTTGCTGCAGCGCCACGGCAGGGACTTCACCACCGCCGACGTGGCGAAGCTCTGGCTCGACGAACTCCCCGCCGGCCGCACCTTCACCGCCGAACGCATCGCCTACCGCAACCTCCTCTCCGGCCTGGAACCCCCGCGAACGGCCCGCCACCGCAACCCGTTCCGCGAATGGATCGGCGCCCTGATCCGCGCCGACGTACACGGCTGGACCAACCCCGGAAACCCGGGCGCGGCAGCCGAACAGGCCCACCGCGACGCCACCCTCACCCACACCGCGAACGGCGTCTACGCGGCGATGTTCACGGCGGCCGTCATCGCCACCGCGGCCACCGGCACCCAGGACGTCCACACCTGCCTGCGCACGGGACTGACGGTCGTACCGCCCGCCTCCCGCCTCGCCAAGGCCATCCACCACGCCCTCCAACTCGCCCGGAAACACCGGGACTTCGACGCCGTGGTGGACGAACTGCACGCCACCCACGCACGCACCCACCACTGGGTCCACGCGATCCCCAACACCGCCCTGATCGCCGCCGCCCTCACCCACGCGGACGGCGACTTCACCGGCTCCGTCTGCCGTGCGGTGTCCGGCGGTTGGGACACCGACTCCAACGGCGCCACGGTCGGCTCCGTCGCCGCCCTCCTCGCGGGCACCCCCGCCGCCCTCCCCGACCGCTGGACGACCCCCCTCAAGAACCGACTCGCCACCTCCGTAGGCGACTTCAACGGCATCGGCTTCGACACCCTCGCCCGGCTCACCCACCAGGAGACCGCCCGCCCATGACCCTCATCGCCGTGCTCGGCAGCACGAACATGGACCTAGTCGCCTACGTCACGAAGGCCCCGCGGCGCGGAGAGACCGTGACGGGACGGGAGTTCCGTACGATCCCCGGCGGCAAGGGCGCCAACCAGGCGATCGCCGCGGCCCACGCGGGCGCCGACGTCACCATCGTCGGAGCGGTCGGCGACGACGCCTACGGCGCCCAACTCCGTTCCACGTTCGAGCACTCCGGCGTCGACACCGACCATCTGCGCACCGTCCCGGGCCCGTCCGGCACCGCGCACATCGTCGTGGACGACGAGGGCGGCAACGCGATCGTGGTGATCCCCGCCGCCAACGGCACCGTCGACCACCTCGCCCCCGGCGACGAGGCCCTCATCGCCTCCGCCGACGCCCTGCTCCTCCAGCTGGAGATCCCCCTCGCGGCAGTGGTCGCGGGTGCGGAGGCGGCCCGCCGCCACGGCGTCCGGACCATCCTCACCCCCGCCCCCGCACAACCCCTCCCGCCCGAACTCCTCGCCGCCACCGACCTGTTGGTGCCCAACGAGCACGAGGCCACCGCCCTCACCGGACACACCGACCCGCGCGAGGCAGCGGCGGCCCTGCTCGACCAGGTGCCCGAGGTGATCGTCACCCTGGGCGCGGCGGGCAGCCTGTACGCGGCCCGGGGCGCCGAGCCGTTCACCGTCCCCGCGCCTCAAGTGACCGCCGTGGACTCGACGGGCGCGGGCGACACCTTCGTGGGCGCGCTGGCCGTGGCCCTCGCCGAGGGCCGTCCGACGCGGGACGCGCTGGGCTGGGCGGCAGCCGCGGCGGCGCTGTCCGTGCAGCGGCCGGGTGCGACCGCGTCGATGCCGTTCCGCGCGGAGATCGACAAGCAGTACGCCTCATGACCGGGACGTCGACCTCAACTCCCCTGTCCGGCCTGCGCGTTCTCGACCTCGCCACGCTCTTCGCCGGCCCCCTCGCCGCCACCATGCTCGGCGACTTCGGCGCCGAGGTCATCAAGGTCGAGCACCCGACGAAGCCCGACCCGTCCCGGGGCCACGGCCCCGCCAAGGACGGCGTCGGCCTGTGGTGGAAGCTGCTGGGCCGCAACAAGCGCACCATCACCCTCGACCTGTCGGCCCCGGGCGGGCGCGCCACTCTGCTCCGCCTGGCCGCCACCGCCGACGTGATCATCGAGAACTTCCGCCCCGGCACCCTGGAGAAATGGGACCTCGGCTGGGCCGAACTCTCCGCCGCCAACCCGAAGTTGGTCCTCGCCCGGGTCACCGCGTTCGGCCAGTTCGGGCCCTACGCGCACCGCCCCGGCTTCGGCACCCTCGCCGAGGCGATGAGCGGCTTCGCCGCGATCACCGGTGAACCGGACGCGCCCCCGACGCTCCCGCCGTTCGGCCTCGCCGACTCGATCGCGGGCCTGGCCACGGCGTACGCGGTGATGACGGCCCTCGCCGCCCGTGAACGCACCGGTGAGGGGCAGGTGGTGGACATGGCAATCATCGAACCGATCCTGACCGCGCTGGGCCCCCAGCCGCTCTGGTACGACCAGCTCGGCCACATCCAGCCGCGCACCGGCAACCGCTCGCAGAACAACGCCCCGCGCAACACATACCGTACGGCGGACGGCAGTTGGGTCGCCGTCTCGACCTCCGCCCAGTCCGTCGCCGAGCGCGTGATGCGCCTGGTCGGCCGCCCGGAGCTGATCGACGAACCGTGGTTCGCCACGGGCGCGGACCGGGCCCGGCACTCCGACGTCCTCGACGCGGCGGTCGGCGACTGGATCGGGCAACGCACCCGCACGGAGGTCCTGGCCGCCTTCGAGAAGGCGGAGGCGGCCGTGGCCCCCATCCAGGACGTACGGGACGTGATGACAGACCCCCAGTACCAGGCCCTCGACACCATCACCACCGTCGACGACCCCGAACTCGGCCCCCTCCGCATGCAGAACGTCCTCTTCCGTCTCTCCGCCACCCCCGGCGCCATCCGCTGGCCCGGCCGTCCCCACGGCGCGGACACGGACACGGTCCTGACCGAACTCGGCCTGACCGAAGCCGAGTTGGCCACCCTCCGGCAGGAGGGCGCCCTGTGACCCCGTACCCCCTGACCTGGCTCTACGTCCCCGGCGACCGCCCCCCGATCGTCGCCAAGGCCCTCACCGCCGGCGCCGACGTGGTGGTGATCGACCTGGAGGACGCGGTCGCCCCGGACCGCAAGGAGTACGCCCGCGCGGCGACGGCGGAGCTCCTCTCGGAGCCTCAACGCAATGTCCACGTCCGGGTGAACGCCCTGGACACCCCCTGGGCCGCCGACGACCTCCGCACCCTCGCACCCCTCCCCGGTGTGTCCGGCCTACGGCTCCCGAAGGTCACGTCCGCGCAGGACGTCGTAGCCGTGGCGGAAAAGGCCCGTGACCTCCCCCTGTACGCCCTCCTGGAGACGGCGCTCGGCATCGAGCGGGCCTTCTCGATCGCCGCCGCGCATCCCTCCGTGCACGGCATCGCGCTCGGCGAGGCGGACCTGCGGGCCGACCTGGGGGTACGCGACGATGCCGGCCTGGACTGGTCCCGTTCCCGGGTGATCGTCGCCGCGCGGGCGGCGGGACTGGCTCCGCCGCCCCAGTCCGTCCACCCGGACATCCGCGATCTGGAAGGCCTGGCGGACTCCTGCGCGCGCGGCCGTGCTCTCGGTTTCCTCGGGCGTGCGGCGATCCACCCCCGTCAACTCCCGGTGATCGAGAGCGCCTTCCTCCCGACCGACCACGAACTCGAACAGGCCGAGACGATCGTCAAGGCGGCCATGCGGGAGGAGGGCGCCCAGGCGCTGCCCGACGGGCGGTTCGTCGACGCGGCGGTGGTGGCGGCCGCGCAGCGCACGCTGGCGTTGGCGCGCCGGACCTGACATACCTGACATACGGCGAGGGCGCCCTGTCGGTCACAGGGCGCCCTCGCCGTCGTAGAACCGGCTGTCAGCTCTTCTTGGCCGACTCCGGCTCGTCCTTCTTCAGGTCCACGTCCGCGTCCTCGGTCTCCGGCGCGTCTTCCTTGGCCTCGGTGGCTTCGGGCTCGTCGGTCTCCGGGGTTTCCTTCGCCGTGGGCTCGTCGTCGCCGTCGGTTCCGTCGTCGGAGACATCCGGTTCGACGACCTCTTCGCGGCCCGGGCGCTTCTTCGCCGAGATGACGAAGTAGGTCACCGCGAGGAGGAAGACGATCATCGCGGTCCAGTCGTTCAACCGCAGGCCCAGGAAGTGGTGGGCGTCGTCGACGCGCATGTACTCGATCCAGCCGCGGCCCACGCAGTACGCGGCGACGTACAGCGCGAACGCCCGGCCGTGGCCCAGCTTGAAGCGGCGGTCGGCCCAGATGACGAGGAAGCCGACGCCGACGCACCACAGGGACTCGTACAGGAAGGTCGGGTGGTAGTAGCCCGGCACGCGGCCGTCCGTCGAGGACGTGATGTGCAGCGCCCAGGGGAGGTGCGTCTCGCGGCCGTAGAGCTCCTGGTTGAACCAGTTGCCCCAGCGGCCGATGGCCTGGGCGAAGGCGATCCCGGGGGCCAGCGCGTCGGCCCAGGCGGGCAGCGGGATGCCACGGCGGCGGCAGCCGATCCACGCGCCCACCGCACCGAGCGCGATCGCGCCCCAGATGCCGAGGCCGCCCTGCCACACCTTGAAGGCGTCCACCCAGTCGCGGCCCTCGCTGAAGTACAGCTCGTAGTCCGTGATCACGTGGTACAGGCGACCGCCGACGAGGCCGAACGGCACGGCCCAGACAGCGATGTCGGCCACCGTCCCGACCTTGCCGCCGCGGGCGACCCAGCGTTTGTTGCCGAGCCAGACGGCGACGAAGACGCCGATGATGATGCAGAACGCGTAGCCGCGCAGCGGAATGGGGCCGAGGTGGTAGACCCCGCGCGACGGGCTGGGAATGTAGGCAAGTTCCATGGCAGGGTCGACGCTACCGTGCCGGACCGCGACCGCGGCAAGCGGCCCGGCTACGGCTCCATAACGGGCCGGTATGAAAACCGGCCCGCCCGCTTACCCCTCGTCACCCCTTGTTCGCCGCCTGGACCAGCTGCTTCAGCTTCGCCGGGGTCATCGTCTGGTCCGCGTAGATGTTCTTGCCGTCGAAGAGGACGGTCGGGGTGCCGGTGAAGCCGCCGGCCTGGAACGCGGCGGCGGACTTGGTGACCCAGCTGTCGTGCGTACCGTTGTTGACGCACTTCTGGAAGGCGGGCGTGTCGAGACCCTTCACCTTGCCCGCCAGCTCGATCAGCCTGGCGTTGTCGGCGAAGGCGTCGTCCGTCTCCTTGGGCTGGTTCTCGTACAGCACGTCGTGGAAGTCGCGGAACTTTCCGGCGTCCTGGGCGCAGGCCGCCGCGTTGGCCGCGCGCTTGGAGCCGCTGCCGCCGAGGTTGCCGTCGATGATCGTGACCAGGTGGTACTGCACCTTGAGCTGCCCGGAGTCGGTCAGCTCGTGGAGCGTCGGGCGGTACGCCGTCTCGAAGGCCTGGCAGGCCGGGCAGCGGAAGTCCTCCCACACCGTGAGCGTCGGCTTGGCGCTGTCCTTGCCGACCTGGATCGCCAGGCTGTCCTTGCCGGTCGCCCCGGAGGGCGCCACCACCGGGCCCGTGCTCTTGCTTCCGCTGTCGTCCTTCTTGTGGTTCGCGGCGAGGACGCCGATCACCGATGCCAGTCCCAGCACGCAGACCACGCTCGCGGCCACGATCAGCGTGCGCCGCCGCCGCTCCGCGGACTTCTGCTTCTCACGCTCTGCCGCCAGCCGCTCGCGGGCGGTGCGCTTTCCGTCTCGGTTCTTCTCGCTCACACCCCGCAGAACGAACCGGGGAGGCGCAGCGCGTCTCCCCGGTCCCAGGTCCACCCATATGAGGGACCCATCGATCTGCTACGCCTGTCCGCGCACGCCCTTCGCCAGCTCGCCCGCGAGGACGCGGACCGCCTCGACGCCGGCCGTGTCGTCCGGCGCGTCCAGCATCCGCTTGACGAAGGCCGAGCCGACGATCACGCCGTCCGCGAAGCGGGCCACCTCGGCGGCCTGCCGGGCGTCGGAGACACCGAGGCCGACGCACACGGGCGTGTCGGTGGTGGCCCGGGTGCGCTCGACGAGGTCCTGCGCCTGCGCGCCCACGGACTCACGGGTGCCGGTGACGCCCATGAGCGAGGCCGCGTAGACGAAGCCGGTGCCGACCTTGGTGATCTCGGCGAGGCGCGCGTCCTTGCTGCTGGGCGCGACCACGAAGACCGTGGCGAGCCCGTGCTTCTCCGCGTGCTCCCTCCACAGCCCGGCCTCCTGCACGGGCAGGTCGGGAAGGATGCACCCGGCGCCGCCCGCCTCGGCCAGTTCGGCGGTGAAGCGCTCGACGCCGTAGCGGTCGATGGGGTTCCAGTACGTCATGACGAGCACCGGCTTCCCGGTCGCCGTGTGCGCCTCGCGGACCGTGCGCATGACGTCCGCGATCTTGACGCCGCCGCGCAGGGCGATGTCGTCGGCGGTCTGGATGACGGGGCCGTCGAGGACGGGGTCGCTGTGCGGCAGGCCCACTTCCACGACGTCGGCGCCGCCGTCGAACGCGGCCTTGACCGCCTCGATGCCGCCGTCCACGGTCGGGAACCCGGCCGGGAGGTAGGCGATGAGTGCGGCGCGTCCCTCGGCCTTGGCGGCGGCGAGGGTGTCGGACAGCAGCTGAATGTTCCCGCTCACTTGGCGTCCCCCTCGATCTCCGCGACGTCGGCCGCGTCGGCGGCGACGGTGGCATCGGCACTGGTGTCGTACAGGCCGAAGTACCGCGCGGCCGTGTCCATGTCCTTGTCGCCGCGGCCGGACAGGTTGACGACGATCAGGCCGTCCTTGCCCAGCTCCCTGCCGACCTCCAGCGCACCGGCGAGCGCGTGGGCGCTCTCGATGGCCGGGATGATGCCCTCCGTGCGCGACAGCAGGCGCAGGGCCTGCATCGCCGCGTCGTCGGTGATCGCGCGGTACTCGCCGCGGCCGCTGTCCTTGAGGTAGGAGTGCTCGGGGCCGATGCCCGGGTAGTCCAGTCCGGCCGAGATCGAGTACGGCTCGGTGATCTGGCCCTCCTCGTCCTGGAGGACGTAGGACCGCGAACCGTGCAGGATGCCGGGCTCGCCCGCGGTGAGGGTCGCCGCGTGCTCGCCGGTCTCGACGCCGTGGCCGGCCGGCTCGCAGCCGATCAGGCGTACTCCGGCGTCCGGGATGAAGGCGTGGAAGAGGCCGATCGCGTTCGAGCCGCCGCCGACGCAGGCGATCGCCGCGTCGGGAAGGCGGCCGGCGCGCTCCAGGATCTGGCGGCGCGCCTCGACGCCGATCACCCGGTGGAAGTCGCGGACCATGGCCGGGAAGGGGTGCGGGCCCGCGACCGTACCGAAGAGGTAGTGGGTGCGGTCGACGTTGGCGACCCAGTCGCGGAAGGCCTCGTTGATGGCGTCCTTGAGGGTGCGGCTGCCGGACTTCACGGCGATGACCTCGGCGCCGAGCATGCGCATCCGGGCGACGTTGAGGGCCTGGCGCTGGGTGTCGATCTCGCCCATGTAGATGGTGCATTCGAGGCCGAAGAGTGCGCAGGCGGTGGCCGTCGCCACGCCGTGCTGGCCGGCGCCGGTCTCCGCGATGACCCGGGTCTTGCCCATGCGCTTGGTGAGCAGGGCCTGGCCGAGGACGTTGTTGATCTTGTGGGAGCCGGTGTGGTTCAGGTCCTCGCGCTTGAGGAAGATCCGGGCGCCGCCCGCGTGCTCCGCGAAGCGGGGGACCTCGGTGAACGCGCTCGGCCTGCCGGTGTAGTTGACCAGGAGGTCGTCCAGCTCGCGGGCGAACTCGGGGTCGTGCTTGGCCTTGTCGTACTCGACGGCGACCTCGTCCACGGCGGCGACGAGGGCCTCCGGGATGAACTTGCCGCCGAAGGCGCCGAAGTAGCCCTCGGCGCTGGGGAGTTGACCGTCGGGGTCGGGGATGAAGAACTCGCTGGGCATGCGGAAACCTCACGGTGAGTTTGTGGAAAAACACTAAACGCCGTGGGGGCGGGGGTGATTAGTCGGCTGCGGGCCCGTTGGGGCTGGTCGCGCAGTTCCCCGCGCCCCTGAAGGCCCGTTGCCATCGGCGCCCGTTTACTTGCCCAGGTTCGTCTCCGATGACGTAACGCACCCGACGACCGTGAACTCGCCTCGCGGGCGCACGGCAACCCCTCGGACGGCAACCGCGCGCGAGGCGGGCGTACCGGTCCGTGGGGGTCAGGGTGAGGTTCATCGCGGGAAACTCTACCGGGTGATCAGCTGCGGCCGTGGCGGAGTGCCGGGTGTTCGCCCGCCGCCACCAGGTCCGAGACCGCCGACTTGGGGTCGCGGCCGGTGACCAGGGACTCTCCGACCAGGACCGCGTCGGCGCCGGCGTTGGCGTAGGCGATCAGGTCGTGGGGGCCGCGGACTCCGGACTCGGCGATCTTGACGATGTGGGCCGGGATCTCGGGGGCGACGCGCTCGAAGGTGCCCCGGTCGACCTCAAGGGTCTTGAGGTTGCGGGCGTTGACGCCGATGACCTTGGCGCCGGCGTCGACCGCGCGGTCGACCTCGTCCTCGTCGTGGACCTCGACGATCGGCGTGAGGCCGATGGACTCGGCGCGCTCGATGAGGGACTCCAGGGCCGGCTGGTCCAGGGCCGCGACGATCAGCAGGGCGAGGTCGGCGCCGTAGGCCCGGGCCTCCCAGAGCTGGTACGACGTGACGATGAAGTCCTTGCGGAGGACCGGGATGTCCACCCGTGCGCGGACGGCCTCCAGGTCGGCCAGGGAGCCGCCGAAGCGGCGCTGTTCGGTGAGGACGGAGATGACGGCGGCGCCGCCCGCCTCGTAGTCCGCCGCGAGGCCCGCCGGGTCGGCGATCGCCGCGAGCGCGCCCTTGGAGGGGCTGGAGCGCTTGACCTCGCAGATGACCTTGACGCCGTCGCCGCGCAGCGCGGCGACACCGTCCTTGGCCGCGGGTGCCTTCGCCGCGCGCTCCTTGAGCTCGTCGAGGCTGACGCGCGCCTGCCGTTCCGCCAGGTCGGCACGGACTCCGTCGATGATCTCGTCGAGCACACTCACGCGAGCGGCCCCCTTCCGGACGGTGGAAAAGCAATGGTCACATCTGACCTCGATGGTATCCGGAGGAAGGCGTAGCCCTCGCATCCGGTTGACGCCGGTCCCACTACCTGGACATCCACCGGTTGATCAAGGATGTAGCCAGCCACCGAACGGCAGGTTCCGGACAACCGTGAAGACCAGCACCAACGCGCCCAGCGTCCAGAGCTGGACGCTGCCGAGTTCGATCCGCACCGGCCGGCCGCGTGCCGCGCGGACCACCCAGACGGTCCATACGACCGCGAAGGCCAGATAGCCCACCACGGCGATCGCGTTGTCCTGGAGAGCGGCCAGGAAGTCGCCGTGGATGAACTCGTGCGCGCTGCGCAGGCCGCCGCAGCCGGGGCAGTACAGGCCCGTGAGGCGGTACAGGGGGCACACGGGGTAGTGGCCGGGCTGGTTCGGATCGACCGTGCCGACGTACGCGAACGCTCCCGCGACGGCTGCCAGGATGCCCGCGGGCACGGCCACGCGGTTGAGTACGGAGGCGGAACCGGGGGTGCGGGTCTTCGGCATGCTCCGGCTGTCGGCGTTCACGTCTCGCATTGTGCCCCCTGGCCGCTACGTGCGGCACGCGCGCGTGAGGGGCGGTTCCCGGTGTGTCCGGAACCGCCCCTCCACGAAGTGGTGACTGACAGCCGCAGGCTCAGCTGTCGGCGTGCGCGGTCTTGCCGAGCAGCTCGGTCAGGTCCTGGGGACGGTCCTTGGGCATGCCCATACCCATCGCGCTCATGACCCAGCCGACGATGCCGCCGACGGCCGCGAGCGCCATGCCCGCCCAGAAACCGGCCGGCTGCGCCATGACCATGAAGGCGCCGGCGACCAGGAAGCCGATGAAGGCGATCGTCGTACCGGTCCAGGCGGCCAAAGTGTGACCGTGGCTGTTGCCCGCCATGACTTGCTCCTCGTTGCTGTGTACGTGTGTGAGCAGACGCTCACGGGTCATTGTTCCGCACGCGTGCGGAAGCGGTGCTTCGGGGTGGGACGCTCGCGCGTCGAAGCCCGGCTACGCCCCTGTCGGGTCCTCACCCCGGTCCAACGCCTTCCAGATGTCCTCGGGACGGTCGGGGTCGACCACCGGGGCGCGGCGGGCCCGGGGGGTGCCGTTGCGCTCGTAGCGGCCCGACATGGCGGGCCAGCGGCGGCCGTAGAGGAGGGCGAGCAGGCCGGCCAGCAGGATCAGGGCGCCGCCGACCGCGGCGACGTAGGGCCAGGCGGTGTGGTCGAAGGCGTGTACGGCGGACGAGGTGCCGCCGGAGGCCTGGGTGGCCTTGTCGTCGAGCGCGGAGCTGTCGCTGGCGCCGAGCAGGGCGGCGACGACGATGCCCGCGCCGGAGAGCGCGAGGAGGGCGGAGACGGCGAAGCGGCCCGTCCTGCGGACGGCGAAGACGGCGACGAGCGCGGCGAGGCCCACTATGGCGAGCGCCGCGGGCACACCCGTGACGTCGCTGCCCTTGGCGGACAGCGGGAACGGGTCGCCTGCCACCGTCGCGATCCCCTCCGACCAGCGCTGACGGGTGGCCAGCAGCGCCACGGCCGCGCCGAGCGCACCGCTCATGAGCGCTACGGCGAGGCTGCGGCGGCCGGCGCGTGCGGGGCCTTCGCCTTCGGAACGGGGGTGAGGAACAGCTGCAGTCACGTAGTCCACTATCGCTCGAACCCCGGGCGAACCGTCACCCGGGGTTCATATGACCCTCGTCCTATTGCCCGAGCCGGTTCGCCGTGTGCACCGCGCGGAGGACCGCCGCCGCCTTGTTGCGGCACTCCTGGTCCTCCAGTTCCGGGTCCGAGTCGGCGACGATGCCGGCGCCCGCCTGGACGTAGGCCGTGCCGTCGCGGAGCAGGGCCGTGCGGATGGCGATGGCGGTGTCGGAGTCGCCCGCGAAGTCGAGGTAGCCGACGCAGCCGCCGTACAACCCCCTTCTGGAGGGCTCCAGTTCGTCGATGATCTGCATCGCGCGGGGCTTGGGCGCGCCGGAGAGGGTGCCGGCCGGGAAGCAGGCGGTGAGGACGTCGAAGGCGGTGCGGCCGGGGGCGACGCGGCCGGTGACCGTGGAGACGATGTGCATCACGTGGGAGTAGCGCTCGACCGACATGAAGTCGACGACCTCGACCGAGCCGGGCTCGCAGACGCGTCCCAGATCGTTACGTCCGAGGTCGACCAGCATGAGGTGTTCGGCGCGCTCCTTGGGGTCGGCGAGGAGTTCGTCGGCGAGGGCCTGGTCCTCCTGCGGGGTGGCGCCGCGGTGCCGGGTGCCGGCGATGGGGTGGACCATCGCGCGGCCGTCCTCGACCTTGACGAGGGCCTCGGGGGACGAGCCGACCACGTCGAAGCCGTCGAAGCGGAACAGGTACATGTACGGGGACGGGTTGGTCGCGCGCAGCACCCGGTACACGTCCAACGCGCTTGCCGTGCACGGGGTTTCGAAGCGCTGGGAGGGGACGACCTGGAAGGCCTCGCCCGCGCGGATGCGCTCCTTGATGTCCTCGACGGCCACCTTGAAGTCGGGGCCGCCCCACAGCGCGGTGTACTCCGGGAGCTCGGAGGGCGGGAGCTGGGCGGGCGGCTGGGCCACCGCGCGGGAGAGGTCCGCCTCCATGGCGTCCAGGCGGGCCACCGCGTCCGCGTGGGCCTCGTCGACGCCCGTGTCGAGGTCGTTGTGGTTGATCGCGTTGGCGATCAGCAGGACCGAGCCCTCCCAGTGGTCCATCACGGCGAGGTCGCTGGTGAGGAGCATGGTCAGCTCGGGGAGCCTGAGGTCGTCCCGCTCGCCGGGGCCGATCTTCTCCAGGCGGCGGACGATGTCGTAGCCGAGATAGCCCACCATGCCGCCGGTGAAGGGCGGCAGGCCCTCCTGGTGCGGGGTGTGCAGGGTGTCGATGGTGGCGCGCAGGGCGGCGAGGGGGTCGCCGTCGACCGGGACGCCGACGGGCGGGGTGCCGAGCCAGTGGGCCTGGCCGTCGCGCGCGGTGAGGGTGGCGGAGCTGCGGACGCCCACGAACGAGTAACGGGACCAGGACCGGCCGTTCTCCGCGGACTCCAGGAGGAAGGTGCCGGGGCGCTCCGCGGCGAGCTTGCGGTAGAGCGCGACCGGGGTGTCGCCGTCGGCGAGCAGCTTGCGGGTGACCGGGATGACGCGACGGTCGGAGGCCAGCTTGCGGAACGTGTCGAGGTCCATGGCGGCTGACCCTACTGATCCGAGGCGACGGTGCTGGAACCAGCGCCGTCCTTGAGGAGCACGTCCGCGTCGAAGCAGGTGCGGGCGCCGGTGTGGCAGGCGGCGCCGATCTGGTCGACCTTCACCAGGACCGTGTCGGCGTCGCAGTCCAGGGCGACGGACCTGACGTGCTGGAAGTGGCCGGAGGTGTCGCCCTTGACCCAGTACTCCTGGCGGCTGCGGGACCAGTAGGTGCAGCGGCCGGTCGTCAGGGTGCGGTGCAGCGCCTCGTCGTCCATCCAGCCGAGCATGAGCACCTCACCGGTGTCGTACTGCTGGGCGATGGCGGGGACGAGCCCGTCGGCGCTCCGCTTGAGGCGGGCGGCGATCTCGGGATCGAGGCTGCTGGACTGGGGCGCGCTGGTCATGGGCCCATTGTGCCGCGCGGCAACGACAGCCCCGGCCGACGTCCACTGTGCGGACCGGCCGGGCGTCCACCGAGCGGACCCGGCCGGGCGTCCACTGTGCGCAGCGGACGGGCGGTCGTAGGCTGACGGTATGTCGACCTTCGCCAAGCGTGAACGACTTCTTCTCGCCGACCTCCTGGAGACGACGGGCCCGGACGCCCCGACGCTCTGCGAGGGCTGGCAGACCCGTGATCTGGCCGCGCACGTGGTGGTGCGGGAGCGCCGCGCGGACGCCGCCGGCGGCATCATGATCAAGCAGCTCGCACCGCGCCTGGACCGGGTGATGGCGGAGTTCGCGGCGAAGCCGTACGAGGAGCTGATCCAGCTCATCCGTACCGGCCCGCCGCGCTTCTCGCCCTTCCAGCTCAAGCAGCTCGACGAGGCGTCCAACACGGTCGAGTTCTACGTCCACACCGAGGACGTACGGCGGGCCCAGGAGGACTGGACTCCGCGCGAGCTGGACCCGGTGTTCCAGGACGCCCTGTGGTCCCGTCTGGAGCGCATGGCCCGCCTGGTGGGCCGGAGCGCGCCGACCGGGCTGGTGCTGCGCCGCCCCGACGGGCAGACGGCGGTCGCCCACAAGGGGGCGCCGGTCGTGACGGTGACCGGCGAGCCCTCGGAGCTGCTGCTGTTCGCACACGGCCGGCAGACCGTGGCCAAGGTGGAGCTGGACGGCGACGAGAACGCGATCGCCAAGTTGCACGAGGCCAAGCAGCTGGGGATCTGACGGTTCAGCCGGGCAGTTCGGCCCGCCGCAGCTCCCGCACGGACAGGGCGACGACCCCGCCGAGCCCGCAGACCACCGCGCTGACCACGAACACCGGGCCGGTCCCCCACGCGCCGATCGCCGCCGCCGACAGCGGCATGGTGAGGGGGGCGAAGCCGAGGCTGACCAGGCTGGAGACGGCGGTGACGCGGCCGAGGTAGGCGGGGTCGGCGTGGGTCTGGAGCAGGGCTATGCACAGAGCGCCGCCGAGTCCGGCGAGCAGCCCGATGAGCAGTGCCACGCCGACGGCAGCGAGGATGCTCGGGACATAGGCGAGAGCGGCGATGGCGACGGAACCGGCAATGGTCGACCAGCCGGTGATCCGGCCCGTGTAGGGCAGCCTGCCGCGCACGGTAAGCGTCATCGAGGCGCTCCCCGCGCCGACCCCGAACCCGGCGAGCACCCACCCCATCCCTGACGCCCCCCAGCCCCGCTCGTCGGCGAGCAGGGTCAGCCCCACATTGAGCGGGCCGCCGAACCCGAAGTCGCCGAGGGCTATCGCGAGCATCAAGGGGGCGAGGACGCGGTGCCGGCGGATATAGCGGAGGCCGGTCACCAGGTCGCGCCAAGCGGTCGTCGTGCCGACGGCGGCCGTGTCGTCCGGCGGCAACTCCCGTACCCGTACGGAGATCAGCAGCGGTACCGATATCGCGATCAGCAGCCCGGCCGTCGCGAACGCGGTCGCCGCGCCCCCGAACGCCACCGCGAGGCCACCGGCCGGGGCGCCGACGATCACGGCGAACCGGTACGCGAGGCCCCGCATGCCCTGCACCCTCGCGAGTTGCGCCTTGCCGGTGATGCGGGCGGGCAGCGCGCCCACGGCGGGCACGAAGACGGCGTCCACGGTGCCGAAGACCAGGGCGAGCGCGGCGAGCGGCCACAGCCCGAGGCCGGTGAGGAACAGCAGCCCGGCCACGGCGAGTACGGCCGCGCAGCGCACGGCGTCGCTGCCGATGACGACCCGGCGCGGTCCGAAGCGGTCGGCGATCACTCCGCCGCCCAGCATCAGCACGGCACGCGGCAGCGCGCTGACCGACATCACCAGGCCGGCCTGTGCCGGGGATCCGGCCTGTACGGCGGCCCAGGACAGGGCCAGGTAGTAGATGCCGTCGCCCGCCATCGACGCCGCATAGGCGCCGAGCCAGCGCAGGACGTTGGGGTCGCGGTGAGCGGGTCTCCCGGTGACTGTGCCGGGGGCTATGAGCTTGGCGGGCACGGGAGTTGGTCCTCTCCGGAGCTCAGACGCGGAACGGAAAGCCGTACGTGTGCACCGCGACGTTCTCGCGGCCCTCGGTGTCACCTGCGGCGACGGCGGCCCGGCCGCTCTCCTCGTACTTGCGGACGACCGCGTACATCTCCTTGGACAGCGCGGCCAGTTCGGCCGGGGTGAGTCGCAGCAGCCACTCGGAGCTGTCGGACGCCGATGTCCACTCGGCGCTCCAGTGGGCACGTTCGTCGAGGTAGCGCCGGTACAGGTCGACGTGCTGGTCGAAGAACAGGCGGCTGGCCGCGCTGTGCGCGGCGGCCTTCTCCGGGGCGTCCCGGAAGTCCTCGTCGTGGATGCTCAGCCCCTCCGAGCCGGGCTGCCACCATCGCTCCCGCCCGTCCCCGCTGCGCGGCTCGGCCTCCTCGATCAGACCGTGTTCGGCAAGCTTGCGCAGGTGATAGCTGACCAGTGAGGGAGCCTCGTCGACCTGCTCGGCGAGCTGCGAGGCGGTCGCCACCCGGGCGAGGAACAACAGCCGGTACAGCTGGGCCCGCAGCGGGTGCGCGATCGCCTTGAGCGTGCCCACATCCGTGATGCGACGGTCTCTCTTCTGGTCAGCCACGCCCTCACGCTAGAAGCGAAAGAAGAGTTGCACAATATTTTTTGCGCAACTTTCCTTTTACATCCACCCACAAGTAAACCCCGGCCGCCAGGCAGCCGGGGCTTACAACGCCTCAAGGCGCCTCTACGGGTGTCACCGCACCAGGTGCCCCGCCTCCCGCAGCGCCTGCTTGACCTCGCCGATCCGCAGATCCCCGAAGTGGAAGACTGAGGCCGCCAGCACCGCGTCCGCGCCCGCCGCGACCGCCGGCGGGAAGTCGGCCAGCTTGCCCGCGCCGCCGGAGGCGATGACCGGCACGGTCACGTGCTTGCGGACCGCCGCGATCATCTCCAGGTCGTAGCCGTCCTTGGTGCCGTCCGCGTCCATCGAGTTGAGCAGGATCTCCCCGGCGCCCAACTCGGCGGCCCGGTGCGCCCATTCGACGGCGTCGATGCCGGTGCCCTTGCGGCCGCCGTGGGTGGTGACCTCGAAGGAGCCCTCGGAAGTCCTCCGCGCGTCGACCGACAGCACCAGGACCTGCCGCCCGAACCGCTCCGCGATCTCCTTGATCAGCTCCGGCCGGTTGATCGCCGCCGTGTTGACGCCGACCTTGTCCGCGCCCGCCCGCAGCAGCTTGTCCACGTCCTCGGCCGTGCGGACGCCGCCGCCGACCGTGAGCGGGATGAAGACCTGCTCGGCGGTGCGGCGGACCACGTCGTACGTCGTCTCGCGGTTGCCCGAGGACGCGGTGATGTCCAGGAAGGTCAGCTCGTCGGCGCCCTCGGCGTCGTAGACCTTGGCCATCTCGACGGGGTCGCCCGCGTCGCGCAGGTTCTGGAAGTTGACGCCCTTGACGACCCGGCCGTTGTCGACGTCCAGGCAGGGGATCACGCGTACGGCGAGGGTCATGAGGAACCCTCCCCTCGGTACGCCTCCACCTCGACCTCGACGACCAGGCTGGGGTCGACGAAGCCGGACACGATGATCATCGAGGCGGCGGGGCGGATCGCGTCGAACAGCTCCTTGTGCGCGCGGCCCACGTCCTCTACGTCCCGCGCGTGGGTGATGTACATGCGGGTGCGCACCACGTCGGCCGGGCCGAGGCCCAGTTGGCCCAGCGCCGCGAACGCGACGTTGAACGCGTTGACCGTCTGCTCGTAGGGACCGCCCCCGGCGATCTCGCCGTCCACTATCGACGTGCACCCGGAGACCAGCACCAGGCCGTTGGGCAGTTCCACCGCGCGGGAGTAGCCGAAGGCGTCCTCCCAGGGCGCGCCGGTCGACACGCGTCGTAGCTCGGTCACCGGGCCACCGCCTCCAAGGCCTCTTCCAGGGTGAACGCCTTCGCGTACAGGGCCTTCCCGACAATGGAGCCCTCGACACCCAGCGGTACCAACTCGGAGATGGCGCGCAGGTCGTCCAGGGAGGACACGCCGCCGGAGGCCACGACCGGGCGGTCGGTCGCCGCGCAGACGTTGCGCAGCAGCTCCAGGTTGGGGCCCTGGAGGGTGCCGTCCTTGGCGATGTCGGTGACCACGTAGCGGGCGCAGCCCTCGGAGTTGAGGCGGTTCAGCGTCTCGTAGAGGTCGCCGCCGTCGCGGGTCCAGCCGCGGCCCCGGAGGGTCGTGCCGCGTACGTCGAGGCCGACCGCGATCTTGTCGCCGTGCTCGGCGATGACCTTGGCGACCCACTCGGGGGTCTCCAGGGCGGCGGTGCCGAGGTTCACCCGGGTGCAGCCGGTGGCGAGGGCCGCGGCGAGGGTGTCGTCGTCACGGATGCCGCCGGACAGCTCGACCTTGATGTCCATGGCGCCGGTGACCTCGGCGATGAGCTTGCGGTTGTCGCCGGTGCCGAACGCGGCGTCCAGGTCGACGAGGTGCAGCCACTCGGCGCCGGAGCGCTGCCAGGCGAGGGCGGCCTCCAGCGGGGAGCCGTAGGAGGTCTCGGTCCCGGACTCGCCGTGGACGAGGCGGACGGCCTGGCCGTCGCGGACGTCGACGGCGGGGAGGAGTTCGAGCTTGGCCATGGTCTACAGGGTTCCGATCCAGTTGGTGAGCAGCTGCGCTCCGGCGTCGCCGGACTTCTCGGGGTGGAACTGGGTGGCCCACAGGGCGCCGTTCTCCACGGCGGCCACGAAGGGCTTGCCGTGGGTCGACCAGCTCACCAGGGGGGCACGCATCGCCGGGTTGGACACTTCGAGGGACCAGTCGTGGACGGCGTAGGAGTGCACGAAGTAGAAGCGCGCGTCGGCGTCCAGGCCGGCGAAGAGCCGGGAGCCCGCCGGACTGTCGACGGTGTTCCAGCCCATGTGGGGCACGATCTCGGCCTGGAGGGGTTCGACGGAGCCGGGCCACTCGTCCAGGCCCTCGGTCTCCACGCCGTGCTCGATGCCGCGCGCGAACAGGATCTGCATGCCGACGCAGATGCCCATCACGGGGCGTCCACCGGCCAGCCTGCGGCCGACGATCCAGTCGCCGCGCGCGGCGCGCAGGCCCTCCATGCAGGCGGCGAAGGCGCCGACGCCCGGCACCAGGAGCCCGTCCGCGTTCATGGCCTTGTCGTAGTCACGCGTTATCTCGACCTCGGCACCCGCGCGCGCGAGGGCGCGCTCGGCGGAACGGACGTTCCCGAAGCCGTAGTCGAAGACGACCACCTTCTTCGACGCCTTCTTGGATGTGCTCGTGGCTGCGCTCAATTCCACACCTCCAGCCTCATGACCCCGGCGACCAGGCACATCCCGGCGGCGATGGAGATCAGCACGATGAGCTGGCGCGGCATCTTCTGCTTGACGAAGGAGTAGACCCCGCCGAGCAGGAAGAGCCCGACGACGATGAGGAGGCTCGACAGGCTGGTCACAGCGCGCCCTTCGTGGAGGGGAGGATGCCGGCCGCGCGCGGGTCGCGCTCGGAGGCGTACCGCAGGGCGCGGGCCAGCGCCTTGAACTGGCACTCCACGATGTGGTGCGCGTTGCGCCCGTACGGCACGTGCACGTGCAGTGCGATCTGGGCCTGGGCGACGAAGGACTCCAGGATGTGCCGGGTCATCGTGGTGTCGTACTCGCCGATCATCGGCGCCATGTTCTCGGGCTCGGTGTGCACGAGGTAGGGACGGCCGGAGAGGTCCACCGTCACCTGGGCGAGGGACTCGTCCAGGGGAACCGTGCAGTTGCCGAACCGGTAGATCCCCACCTTGTCGCCGAGCGCCTGCTTGAAGGCGGCGCCGAGGGCGAGGGCGGTGTCCTCGATGGTGTGGTGGGAGTCGATGTGCAGATCGCCCTCGGTCTTCACGGTGAGGTCGAACAGACCGTGCCGGCCGAGCTGGTCGAGCATGTGGTCGTAGAAGCCGACCCCTGTCGACACGTCGACCTTGCCGTGACCGTCGAGATCGATCTCGACGAGGACCGACGTCTCCTTGGTCGTCCGCTCCACACGTCCTACGCGGTTCATGTGCTCTGCTCCTTCATCAACTCACGGACCGCGTCGAGGAACGCGTCGTTCTCTTCGGGGGTTCCGGCGGAGACCCGCAGCCACCCCGGGATGCCGTTGTCCCGGACCAGGACGCCCCGGTCGAGGATCGCCTGCCAGGCGGTGTGGGAGTCGGCGAACCGGCCGAACTGCACGAAGTTGGCGTCGGACTCGACGACTTCACAGCCGAGGGCCCGCAACTCCCGCACCAGCCGGTCCCGTTCGCCCTTCAGTTGCTCCACGTACCCGAGCAGCGTGTCGGTGTGCTCCAGGGCGGCCAGCGCGGTCGCCTGGGTGACGGCCGACAAGTGGTAGGGCAGCCGTACGAGTTGGACGGCGTCGACGACCGCCGGGTGCGCGGCGAGATAGCCCAGGCGCAGCCCTGCCGCGCCGAACGCCTTCGACATGGTGCGGGAGACGACGAGATTCGGCCGACCTTCGAGCAGCGGCAGCAGCGAGTCGCCGTGGCTGAACTCGATGTACGCCTCGTCGACGATCACCATGGACGGCTTGGCGGCCTGCGCCGCTTCGTACAGCGCGAGCACGGTCCCGGGCGGAACGGCGTTGCCCGTGGGGTTGTTGGGGGTCGTGACGAACACGACGTCGGGCTTGTTCTCGGCGATCCAGCGCTCGGCGGCCGGGAGGTCGATCGTGAAGTCCTCGTTGCGCGGGCCGGAGATCCAGCCCGTGCCCGTGCCGCGCGCGATGAGGGCGTGCATCGAGTACGACGGCTCGAAGCCGATGGCGCTGCGGCCGGGGCCGCCGAAGGTCTGGAGCAACTGCTGGATGACCTCGTTGGAGCCGTTGGCCGCCCACACGTTCTCGACGCCGACCCGGTAACCGGCCGTCTTCGTCAGGTAGTCGGCGAGCTGCGTGCGCAGCTCGACCGCGTCCCGGTCGGGGTAGCGGTTGAGGCTGCGGGCGGCCCCGCGGACGCGCTCGGCGATCCGCTCGACCAGCGCCTCGGGCAGCGGGTAGGGGTTCTCGTTGGTGTTCAGCCGTACGGGGACGTCCAACTGGGGCGCGCCATAAGGGGACTTGCCGCGCAGTTCGTCCCGTACGGGAAGATCGTCGATTCCGAAGCTCACTTGCCGGGCACCTTCCAACCGAACCTTGCCTTGACCGCCGCGCCGTGCGCGGGCAGGTCCTCCGCCTCCGCCAGCGTCACCACGTGATGCGCCACGTCGGCGAGGGCGTCGCGGGTGTAGTCGACGATGTGGATGCCGCGCAGGAAGGACTGCACGGAGAGCCCGGAGGAGTGGCAGGCGCAACCGCCGGTCGGCAGCACGTGGTTGGAGCCGGCCGCGTAGTCGCCGAGGGAGACGGGCGCCCAGGGTCCGACGAAGATCGCGCCCGCGTTCCGGACCCGGTCGGCGACGGCAGCGGCGTCCGCCGTCTGGATCTCCAGGTGCTCCGCGCCGTACGCGTCGACGACCCGCAGGCCCTCGTCGATGCCGTCGACGAGGACGATCGCGGACTGCCTGCCCGCGAGCGCCGGGGCGATCCGGTCCTCGATGTGCTTGGTGGCCGCGACCTGGGGTTCGAGTTCCTTCTCGACCGCGTCCGCGAGCGTCAGCGAGTCCGTGACCAGGACGGCCGCGGCCAGCGGGTCGTGCTCGGCCTGGCTGATCAGGTCGGCGGCGACGTGCACCGGGTCGGCGGTGTCGTCGGCGAGGACCGCGATCTCGGTGGGGCCGGCCTCGGTGTCGATGCCGATCTTGCCCGTGAAGTAGCGCTTGGCGGCGGCGACCCAGATGTTGCCGGGCCCGGTGACCATGTTGGCGGGCGCGCAGGACTCGGTGCCGTGCGCGAACATCGCGACGGCCTGGGCGCCGCCGACGGCGTAGACCTCGTCGACGCCGAGCAGTGCGCAGGCGGCGAGGATCGTCGGGTGCGGCAGCCCGCCGAAGTCCGCCTGCGGCGGGGAGGCGAGCGCCACGGAGCCGACGCCGGCCTCCTGGGCGGGCACCACGTTCATGATCACGGACGACGGGTAGACCGACCGTCCGCCGGGCGCGTACAGCCCCACCCGGTCGACCGGCACCCACTTCTCGGTGACCGTGCCGCCGGGCACGACCTGGGTCGTGCGGGTCGTACGGCGCTGCTCGCGGTGGACGAGACGGGCGCGCCGGATGGACTCCTCCAGGGCCGCACGGACGGCCGGGTCGAGCTGTTCCAGAGCCTCGCTGAGTGCCTCGGCCGGGACCCGTACCGATTCCAGCCGCACGCCGTCGAACTTCTCGGCGAAGTCGATCAGCGCCGCGTCGCCCCGATGATGCACGGCCTCGCAGATCGGACGCACCTTCTCCAGGGCGGCCGAGACGTCGAAGTCGGCTCGGGGCAGCAGGTCGCGCAGGGCGGGCCCGTCGGGGAGGGCGTCGCCGCGCAGATCGATTCGGGCCATAGAAGAGTGTCGCAGCACGAACCAATTCTCTCAGACGGCGATCGAGGGCTGCTCACGCATATCAATGGCTGATACAGAACGTGGCCGGAACCCGGAAGATCCCCTTCACGTCTAGTGTTCCGGGCGTTACTCAGCGGGCATGAACAGCTGTGCGAAACCCGTGAGCAGTCGAGAGGGATGACAGAGCAGTGACCGAGGGTGCCGGCCTCCGCGCGGGGGATGTGCCGGACGATGCGACCGCCGCCGAGGCCGGTATGTGGCAGGCCTTCCGCAACGGCAGCGTGTACGACCTGAGCAGCGGCGACACCGTCGTCGACGATCCGCACGGCGGACATCCGTGGGGCCCCGGGCGGACCGTGCGGGCACGGTTCGTGTGCTGGCTCCTCCTGGACGGCCCGCCCGCGCTGTCGGGCCGGGTGGCCTCGCTGAAACTCACCGGAGTGCAGATCAGCGGCACCCTGGACCTGGCGGGCGGCACGATCACACCCTTCGTCGAGCTGAAGGGCTGCCGCTTCGAGCGGGAGGTGCTGCTCCCGGAGGCCCACTTCCAGACCGTACGGCTGGTGAACTGCTCGGTGCCGCGGCTGGAGGCGGCCCGCGTGCACACGGAGGGTGACCTGCATCTGCCGCGCTGCCGTTTCCACAACGGGGTACGGCTGACCGACGCGCACATCGGTACCGATCTGCTGCTCAACCAGGCGATCGTGTACCGGGACCGCACGGGCCGCTCGATCGCCGCCGACGGCATGACCGTGGGGCAGGATCTGCAGGCCGAACTCCTCGAATCGCACGGTGAGTTGAGCCTGCGCAGCGCGAAGGTCGGGGTCTCGCTGAGTCTGCGCGGCGCCCGGCTGGCCAACCCGTACTCGCGGCTCGCCCTGAACGCACCCCAGTTGACCGTCGGCCGCACCCTGTATCTCACCCCGGCGGGCGTCGGCGGCCCCTGGCTCAGCGGCACCACTCCCGCGCGCGGGACCCGCATCCAGCGCTTCGCCTGCCAGGGCGGGGTGCGCCTGGACGACGGGCGGTTCGGGGACGCGGTGGACCTTGAGCGGGCCCGGTTCACCTTCACGGACGACCAGGAGCTGTCACTGCTGCGGATCCAGGCGCCCGAGCTGCGCTTCCTCGGGGAGAGACCGCAGCGCGGCAAGGTGGTGCTGTCGGGGGCGCGGGTCGCCAACCTCATCGACGGCAAGGACAGTTGGCCGGGTCCGGGCAACCTCCACATGGGCGGCTTCGTGTACGAGAACCTCGTACCGCAGGGCCCGTTCCCGCTGGAGGCCCGGCTCGACTGGGTGGCCGCCGCGACCGCCGAGTACAACCCGGAGCCGTACGAGCGGCTCGCGACCGTGCTGCGGAACGCCGGTGAGGACGAGGACGCGCGCGAGGTGCTGCTCGCCAAGCAGCGGCGGCGCCGGGAGAGCCTGCCCGTCGCGGCCAAGCTGTGGGGGTTCGCGCAGGACTGGACGGTCGCCTACGGGTACCGGCCGGGCCGGGCCGCCGTATGGATGGCGGTGCTGTGGGCGGCCGGCTCGCTGGCCTTCGCGCACGCCGACCATGTGCCGGTGAACCCGAGCGGGCATCCGCCGTGGAGCCCCGCCCTGTTCGCGCTGGATCTGCTGCTGCCGGTGATCGACCTGGGGCAGGTGGGCCAGTGGCAGCTGCACGGGGGCTGGCAGTGGCTGTCGGTGGCGCTGATCCTGCTGGGCTGGATCCTGGCGACGACGGTGGCGGCGGGGGCGACCCGGCTCCTCAGGCGGGGCTAGCGGGCGTCTGACACACAGAACTCGAACAGGTGAGCAAAAGTCACCTTTTACCTGGGCTTGACCGAGACGCGTACAACTTTCCACGGGGTGCTCAAACGGTCTGGCGCACTCCGGATCCCGGTCCTTCAATGGTCGGCACCATGGCTCTGCTGCGCGCTTTCATCCGTACCGCCCGGATGGCAAGGAACACCTCGCGGCTCGCCGCCGGACTGCCGGCCGACGACGAGGTCCTCCTCGACGCGCCCGACGACCGGCTCGGCCCCGCGCTGGTCGCGGCCGGCCGCGGCGAGTACGGGCCGGCCGCCGAGCTGCTGGCCACCATCCGCGCCTCCGCCGAGTGGGAGGACCGCGACCGCTGCACCCGCATGCTCGCAGCCTTCGCCCGCTCCCGTCCCGAGTGGCTGGCCGACTGGCGCGCCGCCGACCCGCAGAACCCCGACGCGCTGCTGGTCGGCGCCCAGCTGGCGGTGGACCGCTGCTGGGAGTCGCCGGCCCGCGCCGAACTGCTCGGCGAACTCGGCCCGTTGATCACGGCGGCGGCCGAGGCCGAACCGCGCGACCCGGTGCCCTGGCGCATAGCCCTGGACCACGCGCGGGGCACCCACGCCGGGCATGCCGCGTTCGAACGGCTGTGGGGCGAGGCGGTGCGCCGCTCCCCGCACCACTACGGCTGTCATGTGGCCGCCCTCCAGTACCTCTCGGCCGCCTGCCGCGCCCAGTGGGACGGCACGCCCCGCACCGCGCGGCCCTCCCACCGCGAGTGCTTCGACTTCGCCGAGCGGGCCGCCCAGGACGCGCTGCCCGGCTCGCTCGTCCAGGCGCTGCCCGTGCGGGCCGCCTTCGCCTGTCTGACCGACGGCTGCGGCACCACGGTGCCGCGCGCCCGGCTGGACGCGGCGGCCGACCTCGCGATCATCCTCTCGGCGGGCTACCCCACGGCCGACCCCTGGCCCGCCGAGGTCCGCAATCTGCTGGCCTACGTCCTCGTCCGTCTCGAACGCTGGCCGGACGCCCTCGACCAGCTGCGCCTGATCGGCCCGTACGCCACGTCCTTCCCCTGGGACCGGATCTCGGACGACCCGCTCGGCCAGTTCCTGGAGGTGCGTGACGGGGTGCGGATCGCGGTGGCCTCGCAACTGCCCCTGGGCGGGCCGGTTCCGCCCGGTCTCTCGGCGGTTCCGCGGCAGCCGTGGGGCTTCGAGGACGCGCCGCCGTATCCACGGAGTGAGCACGACGGTCGCGCCCGCTCCGGCGACCACTAGGCTTTTGCGCCGTGACCACCGTCCGGCTGCCGCTCTTCCCCCTGAACTCGGTTCTGTTCCCGGGGCTCGTGCTTCCTCTGAACATTTTCGAGGAGCGCTATCGCGCCATGATGCGCGAACTGCTCAAGACCCCCGAGGAGGAACCGCGCCGATTCGCCGTCGTCGCCATCCGTGACGGCCACGAGGTGGCCCCGACCGCCCAGGGCATGCCGGACCAGACCGCCGTGCCCGAGCGCGGACCCACGGCCGGCTTCGGCCCCGACCCGCTCAAGGCCTTCCACTCGGTGGGCTGCGTCGCCGACGCGGCCACCATCCGGGAGCGCGCCGACGGCACCTTCGAGGTGCTGGCGACGGGCACCACCCGGATGCGGCTGCTCTCCGTGGACGCCTCGGGCCCCTTCCTGACGGCCGAGCTGGAGGAGCTGCCCGAGGAGAAGGGCGACGAGGCCGGCGCGCTGGCGCAGGGCGTGCTACGCGCGTTCCGTCAGTACCAGAAGCGCCTGGCGGGCGCCCGCGAGCGCTCCCTGTCGACCGGCGACGCGGAACTCCCCGACGAACCGGCGGTGGTGTCGTACCTGGTCGCCGCCGCGATGATGCTCGACACGGCGACAAAACAACGCCTCCTCCAGGCCCCCGACACCGCCTCCCGGCTGCGCGACGAGCTGAAGCTCCTGCGCTCCGAGACGGCCATCATCCGCAACCTGCCGTCCCTGCCCGCGTCCGACCTGACGCGCAACCCGACGAGCCTGAACTGAGACCCCGATGGCGAAGAAGTCCAGGAAGCAACAACAGCCCCAGTCCGGCGGCACCCCGGCGACCGTGGCCCTGACGGCCGCCGGAGTGCCGTACGAGGTGCACGCCTACGACCACGACCCCGCCCACCCGTCCTACGGCGAGGAGGCTGCCGAGGCGATGGGCGTCTCCCCCGACCGCGTCTTCAAAACCCTGGTCGCGGACGTCGACGGCGCGCTGACGGTGGCGGTGGTCCCCGTGGCGGGCCAGCTGGACCTGAAGGCCTTGGCGGCGGCGGTGGGCGGCAAGCGGGCCGCGATGGCCGACCCGACCCTCGCCGAACGCACCACGGGCTACGTCCGCGGCGGCATCTCCCCCCTCGGCCAGCGCAAAAAACTCCGCACCGTCCTCGACGACTCGGCCGCCGCCCACCCCACCATCTGCGTCTCGGCGGGCCGCCGCGGCCTGGAGGTCGAACTCTCCCCCGACGACCTGGCGACCCTCACGGCAGCCGTGCTGGCCCCCATCGGACGTGCGTGACCCCTCGACGCCGGCCCCGTCCTCGGTTAAGCACAAGGGGCATGTCGAAGAAAACCAGGAAACGAAAGTGGCGCATCAAGAAGCGCCGCTCGAACCATGGACACCGGCCGGCGTAGGTTCTGCGGTCACTTCTGAACGCCGGTCATCATCCAGCCCGTCCGGCGCCTTCCCACCACAGGCCGGCACCATCAGCCCGTCCGGCGTTTGAGGACGAGGCCGTTCAGGCCGAAGCAGGGGTCTGGGGGCGGCAGCCCCCAGGGACGGGACGGGTAGGGGCGGCGGGGGCGAAGAAACCCCCCGCCCCTACGACAGCGGCGCCCCGTAGACGTCGGTCGCAACACCTTGCGGCTCAGGATCCCGCGGCCCGAACAACGCGGTCAGCCCCAGATGGACAACCAGCGCGGCAATGGACCAGGCCAGCAACGCCCCCTTCGCCCCCAGCTTCAGCGGCGCGGAGAACGTGACCCCCTTGCCCACGGACTTGGCGTGCGCGAGGACGTCCTTCGTCGGGCCCAGCCACATCCCCAGCCGCCACGCGAGCAGCGAGGCCAGCAGCCCACCCACGGTCAGCGCGACCACCAGCGGCACTCCCCCACGCCGCCGCAACAGGAACGCGGCGAGCGCACTCAGCACGCCAAAACCGACCGCGAGCAGAGTGAACGTTCCGTCCACCCCCACCGCCTGCTCCCCCTCGGAGTCCTTGAGGTAGACGACCCAGCTCTTGTCGACCACGTCCCCGACCAGCGGCACATGCGGCGCCAGCCACCACCACAGCAGCCCGAGCAGCACCCCGCCGAGCGCCACGACGACCGTGGCGATCACGGCCTCGATCAGTTCGGTCTTCATTCCGGGCCCGTCCGCGCCGTAGGACGCGTCCTGCGGGGCGTACACGGGATACCCGGCGCTCGGGGCACCGGGGTCACCCTGGGGGCCCTGGTCGCCCGGCGGCTGCCACGGATCGTGCGAGGACTGGTCACGCGGCGGCGGAGGCGGAGTCAGCGGTGCGGTCACAACGCCATCGTGCCAGGCCCGGCTGTGCGGCGCGTCACCGGACGGCAGCCCGACGGTAGGCCCAGGCCGCGACGGCCAGCGAAACGACGCCGACCGCGGCGCATACGGCGAGGTCACCGAGGACGAGCGCCCAGTCGGGATGGGCCGCGAAGGTCTGCGCGAAGGCCTCGACGCCGTAGGTCGAGGGCACCAGATCCCGCAGGAACCGCACCGCTTCCGGCATCCGATCAGCGGGCAGCACACCCAGCAGCAAAGCCGCGGACATACCCAACTGCCCGAGCAGCGTGGCGAGTTCGGGGCGCGGCGCGAGCAGCCCCAGAGCCGCGCCGAGCCCGGCGAGCGCGGCCCCGGCGAGCGGGATCACCGCAGCCAGGATCCAGATGTTCCCCATCGGCAGCCCGAACAGCACACACCCGAAGACGGCGGTGAGAGCGGTTCCCGGCACGGTGAAGGAGGCGTACGCTCCCGCCGCGCCCAGCACCACGGCCGCGGGCGGCACCGGCAGGGTGGCGTAGTGGTCGAGCCCGCCGCTGCCGCGCAGCTGGCCGAAGTACTGCGCGAGCAGGTTCAGTCCGACGTAGGCGACGACCAGCACGGACGAGCCCGCGACGACGAACCGGGCGTCGTGGCTCCCGCCGTCGACGACCCCGCGCATCATGACCAGGATGCCGACCGACTGGAAGGTCGCCACGAACAGCAGCGGGATCCGCGCGACCCGCGCCCGGGACAGCTGTGCCCGGTACACGGCGGCCAGGGAGGGCCACAGCCGCGCCTTCGGCCCGAGCTCGGCAGCGCCTGCCCCGGCGGCCTCCGGCACGGCCAGCGGGCCACTCGGCAGAACATCGGCGGATACGACACTCACGTCGCGCTGCTCCTCTCGACGCCGGCAGTCGCGCTGTCCCATACGGATACGACGGCCCGTGCACTCATGCCTTCACCAGCCCCTGTCCGTTTCCGCCCAGCGTCAGATACACGTCCTCCAGGCTGGGCGTGGCCAGGGTGAAGTCGTCCAGGGCGGCGAAGGCGGCCCCTCCGGTCACCGTGGCGACGGCCACCCGGGCCTCCTCGGGGGCCAGCCTGAGCGTCCAGCGGCGGCCGGACTCGACGGCCCGGTCCCGCAGCGCGGCGACCTCCGGGACGTCCAGCGGCGGTTTCTCCCGCCACACCAGCTCGACCCGCACCTCTCCGGCGACCTGTTCCTTGAGCCCGGCGGGGCTGTCGCAGGCGATGACCCGGCCCTGGTCGAGGACGGCGACCCGGTCGAGGACGGTCTCGGCCTCGATGACGTTGTGGGTGACGAGCAGCACGGTGGTCCCGCGCTCGGCCCGGCGCCGGTCGACGGCGGACCACACGGCCCGCCGCGCCACCGGATCCATCCCGGTGGTCGGCTCGTCGAGCACCAGCAGCGGGCGCTCCCCGACCAGCGCGGCGGCCACGCACGCCAGCCGCCGCTGCCCGCCGGACAGCTTCTTGAGCGGCCGTCCGGCAATGGCCGTAAGCCCCAACTCGTCCAGTACGGCGTCCCGTTCGGCCCGCGCGTCACGCAGGTCCAGGCCGCGCAGCCGGCCGGTGGTCTCGGCGGCGAGCGACACGGTCAGTTCGTCGAGCGCGGAGGACTCCTGGCCGAGGTAGGCGAGGATCCGCGCGGCCCGCTCCGGGTGGCGCACGATGTCGTGCCCGAGGATCTCGACGCTGCCCGCGTCGGGCCGCATGAGCCCGGTGAGCTGGCGCACGAGGGTGGACTTGCCGGCGCCGTTCGGTCCGAGCAGTCCGAAGATCTCGCCCCGGCGGATGTCGAGGGTCACCGCGTCGGTGGCCCGCACCTCGGGGGTGCCGGGCGCACCGCGCCGGCCGCGGACCGCCGGATAGGTCTTGCTGAGTCCGCGCACCGCGCACACGACATCCCCACCGTGTCGAAGTGCCTGTCCCGCGCGCGTGCTCACGTGGACGAGACTACGGGGTCCGCGGCCCCCGCCCGCTCGCGGGTCGGTCGAGAACCGCAAATACCCCGGTAAAGAGCGTCAATCCCCCGCGGGGGCGTGCTCGGCCGCCGTGCGGACGTCGATCTCGCGCCAGAACCCGGCGCGGATCGCGTACCGGTCGTGCTCGTCGATCTGGTCGTCCTTGTGGGCGAGGAGTCCGAAGCGGGCCGCGTAGCGCAGCAGTTCCCCGTCGATGCGGTGCGGGACGCGGGGGTACATTCCGGAGAGTTTCTGCAGGTGGGCGCCCTGGTCGCCGAGGCGGCCCATCCAGCGGCGGGCGAACACCTGGCCCACCTCGAAGGGGTCGCCGCCGACCGTGGTGATGTCCTCCTCGCGGTCGGCCCAGCGCTGCTCGGCGGTGGTCAGCTGCGCCAGCGTCGGCATCGAGGCGACCTCGGGCGGTTCGGCGGCCCCGCCCGGCCGGTCGACCCACCCTTTGTCGGAGGACCAGCGCAGGGTCGCGCTCGCGGGATGCTGCGCGGGCGCGGCGGCCCCCGGAGCCTTCAGGCTCGCCAGGTCCTTCGGGGTGGGCACGCCCTTGGGCGCGGGCACCCGCTCCTGCGTGCCGTTCTCGGAGCCGGCCTCCGCCGCCGAGTGCTCGCCCTCCTCGACCACCTCGCGCGCCGTGGGCGCCGACTCGGGCAGCGGCGCGGACAGGATCGCCGCGATCTCCGGCCTGGGCACGGGCTGCGGAGCGCACACCCCGCCGAGGTCCTTCGCCCGTACGGCCTTGGTGATCCACGTCCGGTCGAGCACCCGCCGCTCGTCGGCCTCGGCGACCAGGTCCTCGGACTGGTTGTAGTCCCCGTCGGCGGCCTGCACGGCCCACAGGTGTACGGCGACGCCGTGCTCCTTGGCGGCCATCATGCCCGGCAGCAGGTCGCCGTCTCCGGTCACGAGGACGACGTCGGAGCAGGCGCGGTTGCGGGCCAGTTCGGTCAGCTCGGCGTGCATGGCGGCGTCGACGCCCTTCTGCGCCCAGCGGCCGTCGCTGCGGGTCAGAGCGCCGAGTCGGACGGTCACGCGGGGCATCACGCGCAGCCTGCGGTGCTCGGGCTGCGGGACGCGGTCGGGGGCGCCGTCGAACCAGTAGATGCGGAGCAGGGGCCGCTCCGTGTCGGACTCGGCGCGCTCGCGCAGGCCCTGGATGAGGGCGGCGTGATCGACGGTGATCCTGGAACGCGAGGGCTCTCCGGCGAGGAGACTGGCCGCCGCCCCCAGCAGGTACCCGGCGTCCACCAGGACGATGCAGCGGTCCACGCGACTCACCCTCTTCCCGGTCGGTTCACTTCGGGCTTGCTTCGAGTCTGCCCGACCGCACAGGGGTTAACGGCCCGAACTCGATCTTCGGCGTGGCGTTTCGGGGCTTCTCTCTCGCATCAACCATGTCACACACGGTAATTATCCGAAATGCGTTCTTCGTCAGCCTATGTGAATCTGGTCGCGGCCCTGGCCCCTAGATCCCCCTCAGGAGGCAGATCACCATGGCCAAGAACAAGAACCGTGACCGTAAGCAGTCGTCGCAGTCGGAGCGCGCCCAGGAGCAGGCCACGTCGTCCTCGATGGAGGCACAGGCCGAACAGCGCATATCCCAGGCGACGCCGAGCGATATGGCCCGCAAGGGCAAACAGAAGCGCTTCGGCCACAACTAGGGCCCGCTTCAAGGGTTGTTGAACGACTGAGGGGCGCGTCCGTTGGCGGATGCGCCCCTCAGTCACTTCTGCGAGTCCCTTGCTCAGCCGGCCAGGCAGGCCGGGCCGAGCAGCACCTTCAGGTCGCCGAACAGGGCCGGGTCGGGCTTCACCCGGTGCCGGTCCAGGCGCAGCACGGTGGTCTTGGTCGGGCCCTGGAGCCTGATGCGGACCTCGCTGTCGCCCCGGTGGTGGCTGAGGATCTCACCGAGCCTGCTCACCATCGGCGGGGTGACCCGGGTCGCCGGGATGGTGAGGATCACGGGCGCGTTGGTGCCCGCGTTCGACAGGTCCGGGACCTGCATCTCCATCGCGACCAGACGGGGCACGTCCTCGCGCTTGTCGAGGCGGCCCTTGACGAACACGATGGTGTCCTCGACGAGTTGGGTCGAGATCAGCTGGTAGGTCGCCGGGAAGAACATGCACTCGATGGAGCCCGCGAGGTCCTCGACGGTGGCGATCGCCCAGGCGTTGCCCTGCTTGGTCATCTTGCGCTGGAGGCCCGAGATGATGCCGCCGATGGTGACGACCGCGCCGTCCGCGTGCTCACCTCCGGTGAGCTGGGCGATGCCCGCGTCGGCCTTGTCGGTCAGCACGTGCTCCAGGCCGAACAGCGGGTGGTCGGAGACGTAGAGACCGAGCATCTCCCGCTCCTGGGCGAGGAGATAGGTCTTCTCCCACTCGTCGGTGGTGAACTCCACGTCGAGTCCGAAGCCGGGCTCGCTGGTGTCCTCGTCGCCCATGCCGCCGAAGAGGTCGAACTGCCCCTCGGCCTCCTTGCGCTTGACCGCCACCACGTTGTCGATCATCGGCTCGAAGTGCGCGGTGAGGCCCTTGCGGGTGTGCCCGAGGGTGTCGAACGCGCCTGCCTTGATGAGGGATTCGGTGGTGCGCTTGTTGCAGGCGGCGGCCTCGACCTTGTCCAGGTAGTCCGGGAAGGAGGCGTACTTGCCCTTCGCCTTGCGGGACCTGATGATCGAGTCGACCACGTTCGTGCCGACGTTGCGCACGGCCTCCAGGCCGAAGAGGATCACGTCGTCGCCCTGGGCGGCGAAGTTGTGCACCGACTCGTTGACGTTCGGCGGGAGCACCTTGATCTTCATGCGCCGACACTCGTTCAGGTAGATCGCGGACTTGTCCTTGTCGTCCTTGACCGAGGTGAGCAGCGCCGCCATGTACTCGGCCGGGTAGTTGGCCTTGAGGTAGGCGGTCCAGTACGAGACCAGGCCGTACGCGGCGGAGTGCGCCTTGTTGAACGCGTAGCCGGCGAAGGGGACCAGGACGTCCCACAGGCCCTGGATCGCCTCGTCGCTGTAGCCGTTCTTCCGGGCGCCCTCCTGGAAGATGGTGAAGTTCTTCGCCAGCTCGTCGGGCTTCTTCTTGCCCATCACGCGGCGCAGGATGTCGGCCTCGCCGAGCGAGTAGCCGGCGACGATCTGGGCGGCCTTCTGCACCTGCTCCTGGTACACGATCAGGCCGTAGGTCACCGCCAGGACCTCCTGGAGCGGCTCCTCCAGCTCCTTGTGGATCGGCGTGATCTCCTGCCGGCCGTTCTTGCGCTCGGCGTAGTTGATGTGCGAGTTCATGCCCATCGGGCCGGGCCGGTACAGGGCCGAGACGGCGGAGATGTCCTCGAAGTTGTCGGGCTGCATCTGGCGCAGCAGCGAACGCATCGGGCCGCCGTCGAACTGGAACACGCCCAACGTGTCGCCGCGGCACAGCAGTTCATAGGTCTTGGGGTCGTCCAGCGCGACGTCGAGGAGCTGGAGCTTGACGCCCTTGTTGCTCTCCACCATCTTCACGGCGTCGTCCATGATGGTGAGGTTGCGCAGCCCCAGGAAGTCCATCTTGATCAGGCCGAGCGACTCGCACTGCGGGTAGTCCCACTGTGTGATGGTCACGCCGTCCGTGTGCCGCACCCAGATCGGGGCGTGGTCGACGATGGGCTCGCTGGACATGATGACGCCGGCCGCGTGCACGCCCATCTGCCGGACCAGGCCCTCGACGCCCTTGGCGGTGTCGATGACCTTCTTGACGTCCGCCTCGTTCTCGTACATCCCGCGGATCTCGCCCGCCTCGCCGTAGCGGGGGTGCGAGGGGTTGGTGATGCCGTCGAGGTCGATGCCCTTGCCGAGGACGTCGGCGGGCATCGCCTTGGTGAGGCGGTCGCCCATCGCGTACGGGTAGCCCAGCACGCGCGCGGAGTCCTTGATGGCGTTCTTGGCCTTGATCTTGCCGTAGGTGCCGATCATGGCGACCTTGTCGGCGCCGTACTTCTCCGTCACGTACCTGATCACCTCGACGCGCCGGCGCTCGTCGAAGTCGATGTCGACATCAGGCATGGAGACGCGCTCGGGGTTGAGGAACCGCTCGAAGATCAGGCCGTGCGGGATCGGGTCGAGGTCGGTGATGCCCAGGGCGTACGCGACGATCGAACCGGCCGCGGAACCACGGCCGGGGCCCACCGCGATGCCGTTGTTCTTCGCCCACATGATGAAGTCGGCGACCACGAGGAAGTACCCCGGGAACCCCATCTGGATGATGACGTCCAGCTCGTACTCGACCTGCTTCTGGCGGTCCTCGGGGACGCCGCCCGGGAAGCGGCGCTCCATGCCGCGGCGGACCTCCTCCTTGAACCAGGTGATCTCGGTGTAGCCGTCGGGGATGTCGAACTTCGGCATGAGGTTCTTGGCCTCGAACATGCCGGTGGTGTCGATCTGTTCGGCCACCAGGAGGGTGTTGCGGCAGCCCTCCTGCCAGGCGTCCGAGGAGTCCACGGCGTACATCTCGTCCGTCGACTTCAGGTAGTAGCCGGTGCCGTCGAAGCGGAAGCGGTCCGGGTCGGAGAGGTTCTTGCCGGTCTGGATGCAGAGCAGGGCGTCGTGGGCGGTCGCCTCGTGCGCGTACGTGTAGTGCGAGTCGTTCGTCACCAGGGGCGGGATGCCGAGCTTGCGGCCGATGTCGAGGAGGCCGTCACGGACCCGGCGTTCGATCTCGATGCCGTGGTCCATCAGCTCCAGGAAGTAGCGGTCCTTGCCGAAGATGTCCTGGTACTCGGCCGCCGCCTTCAGGGCCTCTTCCTCCTGCCCGAGGCGCAGCCGGGTCTGGAGCTCGCCCGAGGGGCAGCCGGTGGAGGCGATGAGCCCCTCGGACCACTGGGAGATGGTCTCCTTGTCCATGCGCGGCCACTTCTGGAGCCAGCCCTCGGCGTACGCGTCCGAGGAGAGCTTGAAGAGGTTGTGCAGGCCCGTCTTGTTCGCCGCCCAGATCGTCTTGTGGGTGTAACCACCGGAACCGGACACGTCGTCGCGCTTCTGGTGCGGCTGGCCCCACTGGATCTTGCGCTTGTTGCGCCGGGACTCGGGGGCGACGTAGGCCTCGATGCCGATGATCGGCGTGACGCCCGCCTTCTTGGCCGTGTGGAAGAAGTCGTAGGCCCCGTGGAGGTTGCCGTGGTCGGACATCGCGATGTGGGTCATGCCCATCTCGTTGCACGCGTTGAACATGTCCTTCAGCCGCGCGGCACCGTCCAGCAGCGAGTACTGGGTGTGGACGTGCAGGTGCGTGAACGGCGGCTTTGACACGGCTTGGCCTCCAGGGACGGCAGGGAAAACGATCGACGACGAGCAGCGGACGGTCTGGGGGGACAAGACCGAATCCTATGCCTGACCACTGACACAAGGCGGGCACTCCCGCGTACCTTCAAGCGTTGGAAAGTGACGACAGACCCGTCACATGTCACGTACCACCCGTACCAGGAGGCACAGAGCGATGTCGGTTCCGCAGCTCAACGACGAGCACCGCGGCGAGGAGATCCTCGCTGTCTTCGACACCGCCTTCGGCGAGCTCCTGGCCGCCGACCCGGCCGCGTTCCGCGTGAAGTTCCGGAAGATGGCGGCCTCCGCCTTCGCCTTCTACCGAGGCACGGCGGCCCTCTTCTACCACGACCTCGACGCGGAGAAGCGGGGCGGCCCGTACCTGGACGACCGCACCTCGCGCGTGTGGATCCACGGCGACCTGCACGCCGAGAACTTCGGCACGTACATGGACTCGAACGGCCGCCTGGTCTTCAACGTCAACGACTTCGACGAGGCCTACGTCGGCCCGTTCACGTGGGACCTGAAGCGCTTCGCCGGCTCCGTCGCGCTCCTGGGGTACGCGAAGGCGCTCAGTGACGAGCAGATCACCGAGCTGGTGAAGATCTACGCGGGCGCGTACCGCGAGCGGGTGCACGCGCTGGCGACCGGCGCGAAGAGCGACGAGGTGCCGCCGTTCACCCTGGACACCGCCGACGGCCCGCTGCTGGGGGCGCTGCGCACGGCCCGCTCGCTGACCCGCTTTGAGCTGCTGGACTCGATGACGGAGATCCGCGACTTCGAGCGCCGCTTCGCGTCGGGCGGCGGCTCCATCGAGCTGGACGCGGCGACCCGGTACAAGGTCCTCGCGGCCTTCGACGGCTACCTGGAGACGCTCCCGGAGTCCTCCCTGGACCGCCCCGACTCGTACCGCGTGAAGGACGTCGTGGGCCGCCGCGGAATCGGCATCGGCTCGGCCGGGCTGCCGTCGTACAACATCCTCCTGGAGGGCAACAGCGACGCCCTGGAGAACGATGTGGTGATCTACATCAAGCAGGCCCAGACACCGGCCGTCTCCCGGCACATCACTGATCCGGCGATCCGGGACTACTTCCAGCACGAGGGCCACCGCACGGTGATCTCGCAGCGGGCCCTCCAAGCGCACGCGGACCCGTGGCTGGGCTGGACCGAGCTGGACGGCTCGGGGCAGCTGGTCGCCGAGGTGTCGCCGTACGCGGTGGACCTGGACTGGAGCGACATCGACGACCCGGAGGAGATCGCCGCCGTCGTCGCCGACCTCGGGCGGGCCACGGCCACCATGCACGCGGCGGCCGACGACCAGTCCGGCGAGTCCCTGGTGCCGTTCTCCACGGAGCGCGCCATCGACGCGGCGATCGCGGCCGACGAGGACGGCTTCGCGGGCGTGCTGGTCGACTTCGCGCACGACTACGGCGCCCGCGCGCGCGGTGACCACCAGATCTTCGTCGACCTGTTCCGCAACGGCCGGATTCCGGGTCTGTAACCATCCGTACGCTCACAGGAACCCTTTAGGGGTCCCTTACCGGAGCACATGACAGACTCACCTCCGCTATGGACATATCCGGGATCCAGCTCAGGGCCGTACGCGCGGCGCTGTTCACGGCACTGGTCGTGACGCTCAGCACCGCGTCGCACGTGCTGCTGTCCCGGGTCCCCCTTCCGTTCGGCACGGTGGCCGCCATCGCGGCCACCGTGTTCGTCCTCGCGTACGCGCTGGCGGGCCGCGAACGCGGCTTCGGACGCATCGCCGCACTCCTCATCCCGCTGGAACTGGCCGCCGACACGGTGTTCACCACCGGCCAGCAGGCCTGCTACGGCAGGGCGGGCGGCCCGGTCGCCGGACCGCTGCGCGCGGTCGGCCTGGACGTGCTGTGCAGCGGCGGCAGCGTGGGCACGCCGCTGGCCCGGATGACCGACGATCCCCAGCAGGCGGCGGCGCTGCTCGCGCACACCGACGCCACCGCCGCCTGGCTGCTGCTCGGCGCGCACATCGGCGTCGGGCTGCTGGCCGCCGCGTATCTGCGCCGCGGCGAGCGCGCGCTGACCGAACTGCTGCGCGCGGCGACGGCGGTCGGCTTCCGGCCGCTGCTGCTCGCCGTCGCCGCCGTGACGGGCAGGCGCACCTCGGCAGTACTCCGGCTGCCGCGCACCACGCACCGCACGACCACCGCCCGTGAGCGGCTGCTGGTGCACTCCCTGGGACGGCGTGGACCGCCGTGCTCGTTCCTTCTCGCGGTCTGAAACAGGGCCGCGCACCAGCACCACGAGCACCCCTGTGTAGTCCCCCCATACGTATTCCGCGCACACCCTGTGCGCGTCCCTGATGGAGATCACCACCATGAGCAAGCGGAACAGCGCGGCGGCGAAGACGGCGGCCCGTGAGCGGCTGCGCGCCGAGCGCGAGCGCCAGGCCAAGCGCGCCAAGGTCAAGCGGCAGATCATCGTGGCCGGTTCGGTCGTCGGCGTCCTCGCGATAGCCGGCGGCATCGGCTACGCGGTCGTGCAGGGCAACAAGCCCAGCTACTGGGAGGGCCTGAAGGACGCCAAGGTCACGGCCCCGGCCAACACCTCGGGCACCAAGGGCACGACGGTCGTCATCGGCAAGTCGACCGCCAAGAAGACGCTCAAGGAGTACGAGGACCCGCGCTGCCCCGTCTGCGCCCAGTTCGAGCAGACCGTGGGTTCGACCGTCGTCAAGGACATCGACGACGGCAAGTACAAGATCCAGTACATCGGTGGCACGTTCATCGACAACAAGGACAACGGCGTGGGCTCCAAGAACGCGCTGAGCGCCCTGGGCGCCGCGCTGAACGTCAGCCCCACCGCGTTCCTGGAGTACAAGTCCGCGCTGTACTCGACGAAGTACCACCCGGACGAGACGACCGACAAGTTCAAGGACGACAGCTACCTCATCAAGGTCGCCAACACCGTCTCCGCGCTGAAGAACAACACGAAGTTCCAGACCGCCGTCAAGAAGGGCACCTACGACGCCTGGGCGATGGCCATGTCGAAGACCTTCGACAACAACAAGGACGGCGTAACGGGCACCCCGAGCTTCGTCATGAACGGCAAGAAGCTCACCGCCGACACCTCGGGCAATCCGCCCATGTCGGTGGCCGACTTCAACCGGGTGGTGGACGCGGCCCTGAAGGGCTGAACCAACGGCCGGCGGAAGAGCGGGCGAACTTTTGCGAGTTCGCCCGCTCTCGTTAATACCGGTCAGTAACCTGGTCGCTCGTGACCAGTCGATACAGAGCTCCCGAGAGCGTCAACTCGCCCTCCCCGCGCCGCCGTACGGTCGTCAAGGCCGCGGCCGCCACCGCCGTCCTGGCCGGCCCGCTGATCGCCGCGCTGCCCGCCGGGGCCGCCACCGAGACCCCCGCCTTCCTCCACGGGGTCGCCTCCGGGGACCCGCTCCCGGACGGCGTCCTGCTGTGGACGCGGGTGACGCCCACCGCCGAGGCGGTCCCGGGTTCGGGGCTCGGCCCGGACACCGAGGTGAGCTGGACCGTCGCCACCGACAAGGCGTTCACCACCATCGTCTCCAGGGGCTCGCTCACCGCGACCGCAGCCTCCGACCACACCGTGAAGGCCGACATCCGCGGCCTGGCCCCGGCCACCGACTACTGGTTCCGCTTCTCGGCCGGCGGCACCGACTCCCCGGCGGCGCGCACCCGCACCGCGCCGGCGGCGGACGCCGACGTGACCGGCCTGCGCCTCGGCGTCGTCACCTGCGCCAACTGGGAGGCGGGCTACTTCTCCTCGTACCGCCACCTCGCGAACCGCAACGACCTCGACGCCTGGCTGCACCTGGGTGACTACATCTACGAGTACAAGTCCGGCGAGTACGGGACGCGCGGCACGGTCGTACGGCCGCACGCGCCGCTGAACGAGATCATCACGCTCGCCGACTACCGCACCCGGCACGGCAGGTACAAGACCGACCCCGACCTCCAGGCGCTGCACGGCAAGGCGCCGGTCATCGCGATCTGGGACGATCACGAGTTCGCCGACAACGCCTGGTCGGGCGGCGCGGTCAACCACACCGAGGGCGCCGAGGGCACCTGGACGGCACGCCAAGCAGCCGCGAAACAGGCGTACTTCGAGTGGATGCCGGTCCGCCCGGCCATCGCCGGCACCACCTACCGCCGCCTGCGCTTCGGCAGACTGGCGGACCTCTCCCTCCTCGACCTGCGCTCCTTCCGTTCGCAGCAGGCGAGTTCGGGCAGCGGTTCGGTCGACGACCCGGACCGTACGATCACGGGACGCGCCCAACTCGACTGGCTGAAGGCCGGGTTGAAGGCCTCGGACACCAAGTGGCGACTGGTCGGCAACTCGGTGATGATCGCGCCGTTCGTCATCGGCTCGCTCACCGCCGACCTGCTCAAACCGCTCGCCAAGCTGCTGGACCTGCCGCAGGACGGCATCGGCGTCAACACCGACCAGTGGGACGGCTACACCGACGACCGCCGTGAACTCCTCGCCCATCTGCGCTCGAACGCGATCGGCAACACGGTGTTCCTCACCGGCGACATCCACATGTCCTGGGCCAACGACGTACCGGTGGACGCCGGCACGTACCCGCTCTCGCCGTCCGCCGCAACGGAGTTCGTGATCACCTCGGTGACCTCCGACAACCTCGACGACCTGGTGAAGGTGCCCGAGGGCACGGTCTCCGCGCTCGCCGCCCCGCTCATACAGCTCGCCAACCGGCACGTCCACTGGGTCGACACGGACCGCCACGGCTACGGCGTCCTCGACATCACGGCCGACCGCGCGCAGATGGACTACTACGTCCTGTCCGACCGCACCTCGCCCATCGCGACCTCGTCCTGGGAACGGTCGTACCGCACGCGCAGCGGCACGCAGAAGGTCGAGCGGACGTACGACCCGGTGTAGCTACAGCGTTTCGAGGAAGCCGAGCGCCACCCGCCAGGTGGCCTCGGCGGCCTCCTCGTCGTAGTCGGGCAGGCCGGGGTCGGTGTACAGGTGACCGGCTCCGGCGTACCGGTAGATCTCCACATCCGCACCCGCCCTGCCCATCTGCAGATACCAGGAGCTGAGCCAGTCGTCCGTCTCGAACTGGTCCGGCTCGGCGACATGCAGCTGGACCGGGAGGTCGTCGACGGAGGCGGTGACCGCGATGTCCGAGGTGCCGTGCAGAAGCAGCAGCCCGCGGGCCTTCTCGTCGCCGAGGGCGAGGGTCTGGCCGATGGAGGCGCCGAGCGAGAACCCGGCGTAGACGAGCCCGCGCTCCGAATAGGGGGCGGCGGCCAGTACGGCCCGCTTCAGCAGCTCGTCCTTGCCGATCCCCTCGTTGAAGGCCATGCCCTCCTCGACCGTCTCGAACGTATGCCCCTCGAAGAGGTCCGGCGTCCACACCTCGTGGCCCGCGGCGCGCAGCCGGTCGGCGGCCTCGCGCACCGCCGGGCGGAGTCCGTACGTCGAGTGGAAGAGCATGATGTTCATGAAGCCATCGTGCCAGTACGGTCGGACACATGGAGAACGTACTGCGCCCGCTGATCGTCATCGGCGGCTCCGTCGTCCTCACGCTGCTCATCGGCTGGGTCACCGACCTGCTGCTGCGCAAGGCGGACGCCCGGCACGACGACACCACGCTGTGGGGTCTGCTGCGCCGCGGCCGTGTGCCCTACCAACTCGTGATCTGCGCGGCCCTGTTGAGAGGTTCCTACGACCAGGCGCAACTGCTGGAGGAACACCGGGTCGGCATCGGCCAGACCCTGACCCTGGTGCTGATCGGCGCCACCGCCTGGCTGATGATCCGGGTCGCGGCGGCGATCGTGGAGTCCTCGTACGCGCGCTACGCCCGCGCCTCCCGCGACGCGGCCCGGGTCCGCCGGGTCCGGACCCAGGTGACGCTGATCACACGGGTGGTGGCGGCGATCGTCGGGGTGGTGGCGGTGGCCGCGATGCTGCTCACCTTCCCCGCGATGCGCGCGGCCGGTGCCTCGCTGCTGGCCTCGGCGGGCGTCCTCGGCATCGTCGCCGGTGTCGCCGCGCAGTCCACGCTCGCCAACCTCTTCGCGGGACTGCAGATCGCCTTCGGCGACATGGTCCGCATCGGCGACACCGTGGTGGTGGACGGCGAGTGGGGCACGATCGAGGAGATCACCCTGACCTTCCTGACGGTACGGACCTGGGACGAGCGCCGGATCACCATGCCGGTGTCGTACTTCACGTCCAAGCCGTTCGAGAACTGGTCGCGCGGCACCCCGCAGATGACCGGCATCGTCTACTTCCAGGTCGACCACTCGGCCCCCGTCGACGCGATGCGCGAGCAGCTCCGCGAGATCCTCCGCTCCTGCCCCGCCTGGGACGGCCGCAGCTACGGCCTGGTCGTCACCGACACCACCCCGAACACCATGGAGGTCCGGGCCCTGGTCACGGCCAAGGACGCCGACGACATCTGGACGGTACGGGTCACGGTCCGCGAGCAGATGATCCGCTGGCTGTACGCGGAGCACCCGTACGCCCTCCCCCGCGTCAACACGGCGGACGCGGCGCCGGTACCGGGCCACGAAACATCACCGAACGGCAGCGGCGCGCACCCCTCGCAGGAGGCGTCGGCCCCCGCCCGGGAACCGTCCGGCCCGAGCCGCGGAGGCTCCCGCCCCGCCCATGAGACCCCGGGCCCGAACCACGGCTGAACGGCCCCGGCTGCTCCGGCCGTCTCAATGGCCGCGCTCGGCACCGCCGTTGACCTGGATCACCTGCGAGGTGATGTGCCCGGCGGCCGGGGAGGCGAGCCAGTGCAGGGTCGCGGCGATGTCCCCCGGGGTAGCGGCCCGCCCGGTCAGGGCCTCGCGGATCCTCTGCTCACGCCGGGCGTCGTCCATCCGCGGGCCGAAGAACTCGGTGTCCTCGGTGTACCCGGGCGCGACCACGTTCACGGTGACGCCGCGCGGCCCCAGCTCCCGGGCCAGATCATGGGCGTAGGGGTGCAGGGCCGCCTTGGCAGCACCGTACGCCCCGCTCCCCGACCCCCGGTACGCGGCGATGGAACTGACGAACAGCACCCGCCCGCCGGGGGACGCGAGCCGCGGCTTCACGGCCTCGGTGAGCAGCGCGGCGCTCAGGGTGTTGCTGCGGAAATTGACGGTCCAGTTGTGTGCGACGGCGTCCAGCGCGTCGCCACCGTCACTTCCCGGCTCCAGAGTCCCGTTGCCACCCGCGCTGTGCACCAGCACGTCCACCGTGCCGAACTCCTCGGCGACGAACCGCGCGACGCCCCGTGCCACTTCGGGCTCGCTCAGATCCCCGGCGTACGTCAGCGCCCCGGGCACCGCGGCCTTCTCCAGCACCTCACGGCGCCGCCCCAGCAGCAACACCTGATCCCCGCCGGCCGCGAAGGCATGCGCCGCGGCGAGCCCGATTCCCGTACCACCACCACTGATCACGACGTTGCGAGTCATGGGGCGAGCCTACAAAGGCAACCGGGAAGTCCTCTCCCGCATTTGCACGACTGCCATGCGCGCAGACGCGGCTCACCTCAGGCTACGGACGTCCAGATGCCGCAGCACCCGGTCCACGATCTCCGGATCCGCTCCCGGCTCGCTCCGCGCCGCCAGCACCTCGTGCCGGGCCGCGCTCATCATCTCCCCCTGGATCCGCCGCATCCGCTTCACCCGCCTGACCCGCTTCTCGTAAGCCTCCCGCCGCTCCCCGTCCCCCACCTCGGGAGAGATCCGCACCCCGATGTCGAACGCCCGCCGCAGCAGTTGCTCGGACACCTCTTCCGGCAGCTCCTCCACGTCCTCGATCTCCCGCAGCCGCCGCTTCGCGGCCTTCGCCGCCCGCACCGCGAGCTCCTTCTCGAACGCCTTCTCGCTGTCGGTGTCGGCCCGCACCCCGAGCCTCTTCACCAGCCACGGCAGCGTGAGCCCTTGGATGACCAGCGTCGCCATGATCACCCCGAAGGCGATGAACACGATCTCGTCCCGGTCGGGGAATGGCGACCCGTCGTCCATGGTCAGCGGAATCGCCAGCGCCAACGCGACCGACGCCACCCCGCGCATACCCGCCCACCACATGATCACGGTCTCCCGCCAGGAGGTCGGGATCTCCTCGTCGTAGTCCCGCTTGGCGTGCAGCCGTTTGGTCAGCCAGGTCGCCGGCATCAGCCACGCAAGCCGTACGACCACGACCACGCCGACGATCGCGCCGGCCCAGCCGAGCATCTCGCCCCAGCGCCCGGACGCCGTACGGATCGCGTTGTGTAGTTCGAGCCCGATGAGCCCGAACGCGACCCCGGTGACCAGCGTGTCCACCACGTCCCACACGGTCGCCCCGGCGAGCCGGGTCAGGACGTCGTCGGCGCCGAGGGCGTACTCGGCCAGGAACAGCGCGGTGGTGAGCACGGCGAGCACCCCGGAGCCGTGCAGTTCGTCGGCCAGGACGTACGAGGCGTACGGCACCAGGAGCGTGAGCCCGATCTGCAGGGTGGCGTCGTCGAGCGCCGACATCAGCTTGTTCGCGGCCCAGCCCAGGGCCAGTCCGACCGCCACGGCCACGACGGCGGACAGTACGAAGTCGAGCCCGGCGCGCCAGAAGTGGAAGCTCCCGCTGACCGCGGCGGCGATCGCCACGTGGTAGAGCACGATGGCCGTGACGTCGTTGAAGAGGCCCTCGCCCTCCAGGATCGACACCAGGCGGCGCGGGAGCCCGAGTTGGCCCGCGACCGCGGTCGCGGCGACCGGGTCGGGCGGCGCCACGAGCGCGCCGAGCGCCACGGCGGCGGCGATCGGCAGCCCGGGCACGATCGCGCTCGCGACGGCGGCCACGGCGAGGGTGGTGACGAAGACCAGGGCGACGGCCAGCAGGAAGATGGGCCGGATGTTGGCCGTGAACTGCCGCCAGGAGGTGCGCCGTACGGCCGCGTACAGCAGCGGTGGCAGCAGCAGGGGCAGGATCAGGTCGGGCGGGACGTTCACGTTCGGCACGAAGTCGGCGACCGCGAGGGCCATCCCGAGGAGGGTCATGAGCACCGGCGACGGCAGACCGAGCCGGTCCCCCAGCGGGACGCTCACCACGGCCCCGAGCAACAGGACGAAAAGCAGGGCCAATTGATCCACGGTCAGGGCTCCGGCGGGATGTCGACGTTCACACAGCGGTCGCTCCAGCCTGCCATGCCGCCCGGCTCACCAGCTCTTTCGACGCCGCCCGGATACAGTGCGCGCCGCGCCGCCTACAGGGCGCGCCGCATCGCCAGGTGCGGAATGCCGGCGTCCGCGAACTCCGGGCCGTACGCCTCGTAACCGAGCCGTTCGTAGAACCCCAGCGCGTGCGTCTGTGCGTGCAGGTCCACCGCGGCCAGTCCACGCGCGCGTGCCGCGTCCTCGATGGCCCGCACCAGCGCGACCCCGACCCCGAGCCCGCGCGCCTCCTTGGTGACGGCCAGCCGCCCCAGGGACCCCACGGTGAGATCGCCGTCGGTCTTCGCGGCGGCCGCCTCGCCGTACAGCAGCCGCCCGGTACCGAGCGGCGTCCCGTCCTCGCGTACGGCGAGCACATGCGTCGCCGTGGCGTCGTACTCGTCGTACTCGATCTCCTGGGGCACGCCCTGCTCGACGACGAAGACCTCCTTGCGCACCGCGAAGCAGGCCTCGCGGTCGGCCGGATCCTCGGCGACGCGCACCGCGTACGGCGTCGGACTCATGCGTAGGTCTCCTCGCGCACCAGGTCCAGGGCCTGCTGGAGGTCGTCCGGGTAGCCGCTCTCGAACTCGACCCACTGGCCGTCGGCGGGGTGCTCGAAGCCGAGCCGTACGGCGTGCAGCCACTGGCGGGTCAGGCGCAGCCGCTTGGCGAGCGTCGGGTCGGCGCCGTACGTCAGGTCGCCCACGCACGGGTGCCGGTGGGCGGCCATGTGGACGCGGATCTGGTGGGTGCGGCCGGTCTCCAGCTTCACGTCGAGCAGGGAGGCCGCGCGGAACGCCTCGATGAGGTCGTAGTGCGTGACCGACGGCTTGCCCTCGGCGGTGACCGCCCACTTGTAGTCGTGGTTCGGGTGGCGGCCGATGGGGGCGTCGATGGTGCCGCTGGTCGGGTCGGGGTGGCCCTGGACCAGCGTGTGGTAGCGCTTGTCGACCGTGCGTTCCTTGAACTGGCGCTTCAGCGAGGTGTACGCGCGCTCCGACTTCGCGACCACCATCAGGCCGGAGGTGCCGACGTCGAGGCGGTGCACGATGCCCTGGCGCTCGGCGGCACCGGAGGTGGAGATGCGGTACCCGGCGGCGGCCAGGCCGCCGATGACGGTCGTGCCGGTCCAGCCGGGGCTGGGGTGGGCGGCGACGCCGACCGGCTTGACGATCACGATCACGTCGTCGTCGTCGTAGACGATCTCCATGCCCTCGACCGGCTCGGCGACGATCTGCACGGGCGCGGGCGCCTGCGGCATCTCGACCTCCAGCCAGGCCCCGCCGTGCACGCGCTCGGACTTCCCGACCACCGAGCCGTCGACCGTGACCTTCCCCGCCGTGGCCAGCTCGGCGGCCTTCGTACGGGAGAAGCCGAACATGCGGGAGATGGCGGCGTCGACACGCTCGCCCTCCAGGCCGTCGGGCACGGGCAGGTTTCGGATCTCGGGAACTGTGCTCACCCGGTCGAGTATGCCGGACGGGTCCGACACCGCCTTACCTGAGCCCGTGCGCGCGGGCCCCGCGGGCCTGTGCTCAGTCCTTGTGGACCGTGCCGTCCGGGTCCAGGCCGCGGAAGGAGAGCAGCACGATCAGGATGCCGCCGCAGACGATCGCCGAGTCGGCGAGGTTGAAGACGGCGAAGCCCTTGGGCGCGATGAAGTCGACGACCTCGCCCTGGAAGATGCCGGGCGAGCGGAAGATCCGGTCGGTGAGGTTGCCGAGCGCGCCGCCCAGGAGCAGTCCGAGCGCGATCGCCCAGGGCAGGCTGTAGAGCTTGCGGGCCAGCCGGGCGATCACCACGATCACGGCGGCGGCGATCATCGTGAAGATGACCGTGAAGGCCGCGCCGAACCCGAAGGCCGCGCCGGGGTTGCGGATCGCGTGGAACTCCAGCCAGTCCCCGAAGACCTCGATCGGCGCGTGGTGCTCCAGCTTGGCCACCACGAGCAGCTTGCTCACCAGGTCGAGGGTGTACGCGAACGCGGCCACCGCGAACAGCACGGCGATCCGGCGCCTGCCCCGGGGAGGAGCGCTCTGGCCCTGCTCCGGCTCGGCCCCCGCCGCCTCTGGGGTATCCGGCGTACCGATGATGCGCTCCGCCTCTGCCACGTGAGTCCCTCGAACCTAGGTACCTGACTGAGGAAGAGGGTACGGCACACCTCTCGGCACCCTCTGTACCGGCGTTCAGTACCGGCGTTCAGTACTGGCATTCAGTAACGGCGCTCAGTAACGGCGTTCCTGCTTCTGCTTGCACTCGACGCACAGGGTGGCCCGCGGGAAGGCCTGCATGCGCGCCTTGCCGATCGGGTTGCCGCAGTTCTCGCACAGGCCGTAGGTGCCCGCGTCCAGCTTCCCGAGGGCGCGCTCGGTCTGGATCAGCATCTCGCGCGCGTTGGCGGCCAGCGCCATCTCGCTCTCGCGCGTGATGTTCTTGGTGCCCGTGTCGGCCTGGTCGTCGCCCGCGCCGTCCCCGGAGTCCCGCATCAGACCGGCCAGGGCCCGCTCGGTGGACGTGATCTCCTCGCTCAGCCGCTCGGCGTCGGCCTTCAGCTCGGTGCGGGCCTCCTCGACCTCCTGAGGCGTCCAGGGGTCCTCGCCCGGGCGGACCGCCAGCTCGCCCGGCCCGGCCGCCGCGGCGAGCCGCGCCTTCGGAACCGGTGTCTTCGCCGCCGTGGCCGTGCCAGAAGTCTTCTTCGCAACCACCGTCGTGGCTCCCGTCTGCTCCGCGGCCCGCGCCGCGCCCGCCGTTGCCTTCTTGGCCGCACTCTTCGTGCGCTTCGCGCTGTTCGTCGTCTTGGCGGTCGCCGTCGACCCGGCCGTCGACCTCGCGGCCGGCTTCTTCGCCGTCGCCTTCTTCGCGGTCGATTTCGTGGCCGTCCTCGTGGCGGTGCCCTTCGGGGACTCGTTCAGGGCGACGGCCGCCTTCGGGGTCGCCGTCTTCTTCGCAGCCGCTTTCTTCACAGCCGTCTTCTTCGCGTTCACGGCCGTCGTCTTGGCGGCCGTTCTCTTCACAGTCGTCTTCTTCGAGCCGGTCACCTTCTCGGAACCGGTCGCTTTGTCCGAGCCACTCGTCCTCTTCGCACCGCTCGCCTTCTCCGAAGAAGCCGCCCTCGTAGCGACCGCCTTCTTCGCCGCGGTCTTCTTCGTTGCGGTCTTCTTCGCCACCATGGCCGCGGCCCCTTCACATTTTGTGATCACGCACGCGAATCGTGCTGGGACGATAAATCGACTTGAGTCCCGCGGCAACGGGGCACGCCGCCCGATTCGTCCACCCCTCCGGTCCCGCGCGGCGAGCCTTCATGCGTTGTGCCCAGCTCCCCGCCGGGTAATCCGCCGAGCCCGCCGCCCCGGACCTCGAACGCGCGTTCAGCGCCATTCGAGTCATACGACGGGCCGGGAAGCCCCCGCGCGAAGCCCCCCGCCGTGGCCCCCGCAAAACCGGTCGGCCGCTGTCGGCGCGGGCCCGTACACTGGGCGGAGCGAGAAGCGTGGATGGGGACGAGTAGCGGCGTACGCAGCCCAGAGCGACCCGGGGACGGTGGAAGCCCGGGGGCGAGCGCGACGCGAAGATCACCCCGGAGCCGCCGGAAGAAAGCCGCAGCCGACCGGCCGAGGCGAGTAGACCCGGTATCGCGACCCCAATGAGGGGGCTCATTGGTGCGCAGGGTGCACCGGGGAGCCAAGGAGGGTGGTACCGCGGGAGCGCGCCGCACACGGCGTACGGAAAGTCGTAGCTCTCGTCCCTCCGGACGGAAGGCAGAAAGTCCGCCGGAGGAAGCTCGCTGATGACAACGCCGACGTACCGCCAGGTGCCCGCCCAGGTCGACCTGCCCGCGCTGGAGCACGCCGTGCTCGACTTCTGGCGCGAGCAGAAGATCTTCGCCAAGACCCTGGACCAGTCCGAGGGGCGCCCCGAGTGGGTGTTCTACGAGGGCCCGCCCACGGCCAACGGCATGCCGGGCGCCCACCACATCGAGGCGCGGGTCTTCAAGGACGTGTTCCCCCGCTTCCGCACCATGCGCGGCTACCACGTGGGCCGCAAGGCCGGCTGGGACTGCCACGGCCTCCCGGTGGAGCTGGCGGTCGAGAAGGAGCTGGGCTTCACCGGCAAGCAGGACATCGAGGCGTACGGCATCGCCGAGTTCAACGACAAGTGCCGCGCGTCCGTGACCCGGCACACCGACGCCTTCACCGAGCTGACGACCCGCATGGGTTACTGGGTCGACCTCGACGACGCCTACCGCACGATGGATCCCGAGTACATCGAGTCGGTCTGGTGGTCCCTCAAGGAGATCTTCAACAAGGGCCTGCTGGTCCAGGACTACCGCGTCGCCCCGTGGTGCCCGCGCGACGAGACGGGCCTGTCGGACCACGAGCTGGCGCAGGGCTACGAGACCGTCGTCGACCCCTCCGTGTACGTCCGTTTCCCGCTCACCTCCGGTCCGCTGGCCGGTCGTGCCGCGCTCCTGGTCTGGACGACGACGCCCTGGACGCTGGTGTCCAACACCGCCGTCGCCGCTCACCCGGAGGTCACCTACGTCGTCGCGACGAACGGCGAGGAGCAGTTCGTCGTCGCCGAGCCGCTGCTCGCCAAGGCCCTCGGCGAGGGCTGGGAGACCACCGGTGAGACCTTCACCGGTGCCGAGATGGAGCGCTGGACGTATCAACGTCCGTTCGAGCTGGTTGAGTTCCCGGAGCCGGCCCACTACGTGGTGAACGCGGAGTACGTGACGACCGAGGACGGTACGGGTCTGGTCCACCAGTCCCCCGCCTTCGGTGAGGACGACCTCAAGGTCTGCCGCGCGTACGGCCTGCCGGTCGTGAATCCCGTCCGCCCCAACGGCACCTTCGCCGAGGACGTCCCGCTGGTGGGCGGTGTCTTCTTCAAGAAGGCCGACGAAAAGCTCACCGAGGACCTGAAGGACCGCGGTCTGCTCTTCAAGCACGTGCCGTACGAGCACAGTTACCCGCACTGCTGGCGCTGCCACACCGCGCTCCTGTACTACGCGCAGCCCTCCTGGTACATCCGCACCACCGCGGTCAAGGACCGCCTCCTCCAGGAGAACGAGAACACCAACTGGTTCCCGGACACCGTCAAGCACGGCCGGTACGGCGACTGGCTGAACAACAACATCGACTGGGCGCTGTCCCGCAGCCGCTACTGGGGCACCCCGCTGCCGATCTGGCGCTGCGCGGACGACCACCTCACGGTCGTCGGTTCCCGCGCGGAGCTCACCGAGCTGACCGGCACCGACCAGTCGGGCCTGGACCCGCACCGCCCGTTCATCGACGCGGTCACCTTCGCCTGCCCGCAGTGCGGCGAGACGGCCACGCGCGTACCCGAGGTCATCGACGCCTGGTACGACTCGGGTTCCATGCCGTTCGCGCAGTGGGGCTACCCGTACAAGAACAAGGAGATGTTCGAGTCGCGCTACCCGGCGCAGTTCATCTCCGAGGCGATCGACCAGACCCGCGGCTGGTTCTACACGCTGATGGCCGTCGGCACCCTGGTCTTCGACAAGTCGTCGTACGAGAACGTCGTGTGCCTCGGCCACATCCTCGCCGAGGACGGCCGCAAGATGTCCAAGCACCTGGGCAACATCCTGCAGCCGATCCCGCTGATGGACCAGCACGGGGCGGACGCGGTGCGGTGGTTCATGGCGGCGGGCGGTTCTCCGTGGGCGGCCCGCCGGGTGGGCCACGGCACGATCCAGGAGGTCGTCCGCAAGACGCTCCTCACGTACTGGAACACGGTCGCCTTCCAGGCCCTGTACGCGCGCACGTCCGACTGGGCACCGAGCGCGGCGGACCCGGCCCCGGCCGACCGCCCGGTCCTGGACCGCTGGCTGCTGTCCGAACTCCACGCGCTCACCGACCAGGTGACGCAGGCTCTGGAGTCCTACGACACCCAGCGCGCCGGCAAGCTCCTGTCGGCGTTCGTCGACGACCTGTCCAACTGGTACGTCCGCCGCTCCCGTCGCCGCTTCTGGCAGGGCGACAAGGCCGCGCTGCGCACCCTGCACGAGGTCGTCGAGACGGTCACCAGGCTGATGGCCCCACTGACCCCGTTCATCACCGAGCGGGTCTGGCAGGACCTGATCGTCCCGGTGACCCCGGGCGCCCCGGAGTCGGTCCACCTGTCCTCGTGGCCGGAGGCGGACCTGTCCGTCATCGACCCGGAGCTGTCCCAGCAGATGGTCCTCGTACGGCGCCTGGTGGAGCTGGGCCGGGCCACGCGCGCGGAGTCGGGCGTCAAGACGCGCCAGCCGCTGTCCCGCGCGCTGATCGCGGCGACGGGCTTCGCCGCCCTGGACCGCGAACTGCACGCGCAGATCACGGAGGAGCTGAACGTCGAGGGCCTCGCCTCGCTGAGCGAGGTCGGCGGCTCGCTGGTCGACACCACGGCGAAGGCCAACTTCCGCGCCCTGGGCAAGCGGTTCGGCAAGCGTGTCCAGGACGTGGCGAAGGCCGTCGCGAACGCCGACGCGGCTGCCCTGTCCCTCGCCCTGCGCGAGGGCACGGCGACCGTCGAGGTGGACGGCGAGACCATCACGCTGGCTCCGGATGAGGTGATCATCACAGAGACTCCGCGTGAGGGCTGGTCCGTGGCCTCCGACTCGGGTGCGACGGTCGCGCTCGACCTGGAGATCACGGAGGAGCTGCGGCAGGCCGGCCTGGCCCGTGACGCGATCCGGCTGATCCAGGAGGCCCGCAAGAACAGCGGCCTGGACGTGGCCGACCGCATCGCGCTGCGCTGGACGTCGACCGACCCGGAGGTCATCTCGGCGCTGGCCGAGCACGCGGGGCTGATCGCCGACGAGGTGCTGGCGACGGACTTCTCCCAGGGCGAGGCGGACGACACGTACGGCGTCCCGTTCACGGACGAGGGGTTGTCGCTGGTGTTCCGCCTGCGTAAGGCGTAAGCACCACTGGTGTGAGAAAGGGCCCGGTCTCCGTGGAGGAGGCTGGGCCCTTTCTCATGCCTTCAAGTAGGAGCAGCAGGCGTGCGCGGTTCCTGCGCCCCTGAAGGAACCCGCACACAAAAGGGCGGGGCCCCCGGAAGATCCGGGGGCCCCGCCCTTTGAACGCTGCCGACGCCCGAGGCGTACTACAGGCCGGTCAGTTGTCGTCCTCGTCGATCAGGAAGCCACGCATCGGCGAGGGCGCCTGGCCCATCGGGGACGGACCCTGCGGGCGGACCGGAGCCATCGGCTGGGTCATCGCCGGGGACATCTGCTGCTGGCCGCCGTAGGACGGTCCGGCCGGAGCCGGGCCTCCCATGCCACCCATGCCCTGCGGGCCACCGTACGACGGGGCGCTCGCGCCGGCCGGAGCCATCGAGGGCGCCGGGGACGGCGGAAGCGACGCGGCGGCCGGAGCCCGCGGCGGAGCGAGCGAGTCGTCGGCCTGGGTCTCCAACTGGCGCAGCTGGGACTCCAGGTAGGACTTCAGACGCGTGCGGTACTCGCGCTCGAAGCCGCGCAGGTCCTCGACCTTGCGCTCCAGCGTGGCGCGGGCGGACTCCAGGGAGCCCATCGCGACGCGGTGCTTCTCCTGCGCGTCCCGCTCCAGGGCGTCGGCCTTGGCACGGGCGTCGCGCTCCAGACCCTCGGCGCGCGAACGGGCCTCGCCGACGATCTTGTTGGCCTCGGAACGGGCCTCGGCGATCGCCTGGTCGGCGGTCTGCTGGGCCAGCGAGAGGACACGGGCGGCGCTGTCGCCACCGGGGCCCTGCTGCGGCATGCCGCCGCCCATGGGTCCGCCCATGCCCATCTGCTGCTGCATGGGGGGCTGGCCCATCTGACCCTGCATCGGGCCCTGGCCCATCTGCTGCATCTGGCCCTGCATGGGGCCCTGGCCCATCTGGCCCTGCATCGGACCCTGGCCCATGGGGCCCTGTCCCATCGGACCCTGGCCCTGCGGGCCACCCTGACCGCCGGGGCCGGGCGGCAGCTGCGGGGCGCCGCTCGGCAGCTGGGGCGGGCCGCCCATGGGGCCGCCCATCTGCTGCTGCGGCGGGCCCGATATGCCGGCGGGCACCGGGGCGCCCGGACCGCGCATGCCCTGCTGCGGCATGCCTTGCGGGGGCATGCCCTGCTGGGGCATCCCCTGTTGCTGCATGCCGCCCTGCTGCTGGTCCTGATCCGGGGGCTTGCGCATGTTCTGCTGGTTCTGGGCAGCGGCACGCGTGGCCGCTGCCAGTTTGGCGCGCAGGTCCTCGTTCTCGCGGAGCAAGCGCGTCAGTTCGGCTTCGACCTCGTCGAGGAAGGCATCAACCTCGTCCTCGTCATAGCCTTCTCGGAGGCGGACGGTCGTGAACTGCTTGTTCCGCACGTCCTCGGGGGTCAACGGCATCTCTTCACCTCAACGTAGTCATCGGCAGTCGGCAAGACCGTATCGTCCACTGTCACCCCGCGAGATTGCCCACGATAGAGATCAAGATGTAGACGATGATCATCAGGACGAAGAAGGACAGGTCGAGCGCCACGCCCCCGAGACGCAACGGCGGAATGAACCGCCGTAGAAGCTTCAACGGTGGATCGGTGACAGTGTAGGCGGCCTCCAGAACGACCACCATCGCCTTGCCGGGTTGCCATGAGCGGGCGAACTGGAAGACGTAGTCCATGACCAACCGGAAGATGAGCACGATGAGGAACACCATCAGCGCGATGTAGATCACCTGCGCGAACACGCTCATGGTCTGTCTTTCCCTCTCCCCTGTTCCGTGCTTCCTAGCGGCTGTCTGTCTCAGCTCTGATTGAAGAACCCGCCCTCTGCGATGCGGGCCTTGTCCTCCGCCGTGACATCGACGTTAGCAGGCGACAACAGGAACACCTTCTGCGTCACCCGCTCGATGCTGCCGTGAAGACCAAACACCAAACCGGCCGCAAAGTCGACAAGTCGCTTGGCGTCTGTGTCATCCATCTCAGTCAGATTCATGATCACCGGGGTGCCTTCACGGAAGTGTTCCCCGATGGTACGGGCCTCGTTGTAGGTCCGGGGGTGAAGTGTGGTGATCCGGTAAGGCTCTCGTTCCGACACGACCTTGGGCATGATCACCGGTGCGTTCTTCTCCAGGGACTGGCGTTCTTGTGTGATGGATGCCACGGGCGCGATGCGCGCCGGACGCCCTGATTCCGCACCCAGTGAAGCGGAATGGGACACCGGGTCGCGAGGGGCCGGAGGCTGCACCACTCGTACCGGTTCGTCCCTTTGGGACTGATGTGAACTGTGCGCCTGGTGCGACGGCTCGTGCCGCCGCCGGTCCCGCTCGGGCTCAGGGTCCAGTTCGGGTTCGAAGTCGTCATCGGGGTCGAAACCCCGGCCGTCGTACCCATCGTCCTCCACGAGGCCGAGGTAGACCGCCATCTTGCGCATCGCGCCGGCCATTCTCTGAGTCCTCCGCTCTGTGGTGGATCGGCTGACGACTGCCAAGTGCCCGCGATCCACGAGGTCGTTGTGCCCGCCTTCGGCGGCAATGACCATATTTTCTGCTGTGGTCCGACTTCCTGGCGACGTTACCCGAGCCTGGGGCGCACGCCGAGTACCGCAGTGCCGACGCGTACATGTGTCGCTCCGGCTGCCACGGCCTGTTCGAGGTCCGCACTCATCCCTGCCGACACCATGTTCGCAGCCGGATGGGCTCGGCGCAGGTCAGTCGACAAATCCATCAACCGCCCGAACGCCTCCAGTTGGCGTCCCGCGTACTCCCCGGTGAGCGGAGCGACGGTCATCAGACCATCGAGCCGCAGCCCCGGGGAGGCGGCCACCAGGTCGGCCAACTCCCCGACGCCGCCCGGTCCCACGCCACCGCGCTCGCCCCGCCCGCTCACTCCCGCGTCCAGCGCGACCTGGATGAGACAGCCCAGTTCGCGCCCGGACCGCTCGGCCTCCTTGGACAGCGCGGTCACGAGCCGGGCCCGGTCGACCGACTGCACGACATCGGCGTAACCGACCACGGATCGCACCTTGTTGGTCTGCAACTGGCCGACGAAGTGCCAACTCAGCGGCAGATCCGCGCATTCGGCCGCCTTCGGGGCGGCGTCCTGGTCCCGGTTCTCGGCGACATGACGCACACCGAGTTCGGCCAACGTCCGTACGTCGCTCGCCGGGTAGGTCTTGGTGACCACGATCAGGGTCACCTCTTCGCGCTTCCGCCCGGCCGCGGCACAGGCGGCGGCGATGCGTTCGTCGACTTTCGCCAGATTCGCGGCGAGTTCGTCCCTACGGTCCGTCATGCACCATCAGTCCAGCCACACATAGCTCGCGAGCCGCCCGGTGGTGCGGTCACGGCGGTACGAGAAGTGATCGCCCGATTCACGGGTGCACACCGGCGACCGCTCCCGGTCGCGCACCCCGAGCCGGTCGAGCTGCGCGTGCGCCCCGGCGGTCACGTCGACCGCGGGAGTGCCCCAGCTCGTCTCGGCGTACGCAGCGGGTTCCACGGCGGCGACATCGGCGCGCATGTCCGCGGGCACTTCGTAGCACCGGCCGCAGACGGCGGGTCCGGTGCGGGCGACGATCCGGGCGGGATCGGCGCCGAGTTCCGTCATGGCCCGTACGACGGCGGGTACGACCCCCGCCACCATGCCCGGGCGTCCGGCGTGGGCCGCGCCCGCGATCCCGGCGACCGGGTCGGCGAGCAGGACCGGGGTGCAGTCGGCGGTCAGGACCGCGAGGGCGAGTCCGCGCCGGGCGGTGACGAGCGCGTCGACGGAGGGGATGTCCGAGGACCCCCAGGGCCCGTCGACGACGGCCACGTCCGCGCCGTGCACCTGGTTCATCCAGACCACCAGGGCCGGGTCCAACCCCAGTGACTTGGCGGCCAGTTCGCGGTTGGTACGGACCGGTTCGGGCTCGTCGCCGACCGCGCCGCCGAGGTTGAGCTCCTCGTACGGAACGGCGCTCACCCCGCCCCACCTGTCGGTGAAGGCGAAGTGCGCGCCGCTCACGGTGTCGAGCTGTCCTATCACTTCAGGAAGTCCGGTACGTCCAGCTCCTCGGCGGCGCTGTCAGAGTAGGTCCGCGACGGCGGGACCGGCGGAGCGACCGGGAGGTCGGCGACCGGCTCCGGAGCGGCCTCCGGCTCCTCCTTGGGCTTGACGCTGCCGAGCGAGCCGAAGGACGGACGGCTCTCGGTCTGCCGTGCCGGAGTCGGCTCGTCGCGGCGGGCCGAGGACGAGCCCATGGTGGACTCGCGGCGGGTCGGCGGCTGACCGCCGTCGAAGCCGGCCGCGATGACCGTGACCCGCACCTCGTCGCCGAGGGCGTCGTCGATGACGGCGCCGAAGATGATGTTGGCCTCGGGGTGGGCCGCCTCGCTGACCAGTTGGGCCGCTTCGTTGATCTCGAACAGGCCGAGGTCGGAGCCGCCGGAGATGGAGAGCAGGACGCCGCGGGCGCCGTCGATGGAGGCTTCGAGGAGCGGCGAGGAGATCGCCATCTCGGCCGCCGCCACCGCGCGGTCGTCGCCGCGGGCCGAGCCGATGCCCATGAGGGCCGAACCGGCCTCGGACATCACGGACTTGACGTCGGCGAAGTCGAGGTTGATGAGACCGGGGGTGGTGATCAGGTCGGTGATGCCCTGGACGCCGGAGAGCAGGACCTGGTCCGCCGACTTGAAGGCGTCGAGGACCGAGACCTGGCGGTCCGAGATGGACAGCAGCCGGTCGTTCGGGATGACGATGAGGGTGTCGACCTCTTCGCGGAGTTCGGCGATGCCGTCCTCCGCCTGGTTCGCCCGGCGCCGTCCCTCGAAGGTGAACGGGCGGGTGACCACGCCGATGGTGAGGGCGCCGAGGGAGCGGGCGATGTTGGCCACGACGGGCGCGCCGCCGGTACCGGTGCCGCCACCCTCTCCGGCCGTCACGAAGACCATGTCGGCCCCCTTGAGGACCTCCTCGATCTCCTCGCGGTGATCCTCGGCGGCCTTGCGGCCGACGGCCGGGTTGGCGCCGGCGCCGAGTCCGCGGGTGAGTTCGCGGCCGACGTCGAGTTTGACGTCGGCGTCGCTCATCAACAGCGCCTGCGCGTCGGTGTTGATGGCGATGAACTCGACGCCCTTGAGACCGACCTCGATCATCCGGTTGATGGCATTGACACCACCGCCGCCGACACCGATGACCTTGATGACTGCGAGGTAGTTCTGCGGTGCTGCCACGTCGAAGGCCTCTCGCCTCGAATTACGTCGCCGTCACCGTGCGGTTCCGCGCGGGACGGCAGATGCCGAATGGGACGGTCCGTAGCGCCGACCCGAACCCTAACGTTGAAGTTTAGGGTTACCAGTGTGTCTGTTCCTTGAAGTCTTCTGAACAGGACACTAAGTCGACAAGTGGCGCACGTTCAACGAACACGCCGAACCTCCCGTTTTTCTTTTCACCCTATGTGATCAGCCGTAGCGCTGCCCAACCAGGGTGCTGGCCTGCGCGAATGTGCGTCAACTCCCGGCTGACGCAGGGGCGGTGGGCACACTTACGTCGAAGTGCCGGGCTCCGGAAGCTGCTTTCATGAGAGCGGTGAGCGTACGCGCCTTCGCCGCGCCCTTGTCGCCGCTTCCCCATGAGACGGTCCGGCCGCCACTCAACTCCAGTGAGATGTCGTCGTAGGAACGGACCTTGACGACCTGTGTGTCGCGTGCGACGGCGGCCGGAATGTCACCCGCGACGCGCACCGCCTCGCGGACGAGCCGGTCCTCGCCGAAACGGCGCAGGCCGACGGCGGACGAAGCTGTTCGGGAGAGCGTCAATTCGAGGGTGGGAACGGACTTGGGTGGCGTGGAAACGGTGGCGAATCGCACGCCCTCGTCGTCCACTTCGATGAAGTTTCCGCCCTTTTTCACCACCAGGACCGGGCTGCGTTCGGTCACTTTCAGCCCGATTCCGTGAGGCCAGGAACGGACTACGTCAACGGTGTCAATTCGGGGCAATTTACTGCGGAGTCGGGCTTCGATCGCATCGGTGTCGACGGAAATGAGCGGTCCGCCGACCGGAACTCCGGCGGCTTCGCGCACCTGCTCCGGCGTCAGGACTTCGGTCCCGGAGACCGACACTTTCTCGACCCGCAGCCACTGCGAGCCGTAGAGCAGCCAGACCGTGGCGGCGCCCAACAGGACTGCGGCGAGGGCGAGTACGACAATCAGACGAAGGCGTCGCGGCCCCAGGCGCCGGACAAGGGGCGGGCCGGACGACTCCTGTTGGCGTTCACCGCGCTCGGCGGTCGTCGGTCCGGCCACGATCCCCTGCCTCTCTCACATAGGGCTAGCGGTGCCGCGAGGCGATCGCCTCGTACACCATGCCGACGAGGAGGTCGTCGGCGTCCCGGCGGCCGAACTCGCTTGCCGCGCGCGACATCTCGTACAGCCGGTGCGGGTCGGCGAGCACAGGCAGGACGTTGCCCTGGACCCACTCGGGCGTCAGTTCCGCGTCGTCGACCAGGAGTCCGCCGCCGGCCTTGACCACCGGCTGGGCGTTCAGCCGCTGTTCGCCGTTGCCGATGGGCAGCGGGACGTAGGCGGCCGGGAGTCCGACGGCGGAGAGTTCGGCGACGGTCATCGCGCCCGCGCGGCAGAGCATCATGTCGGCCGCGGCGTACGCGAGGTCCATCCGGTCCACGTACGGTACCGGGATATAGGGGGGCATCCCCGGCATCTGGTGCACCTGCGGCAGTTCGTTCTTCGGGCCGACCGCGTGCAGGATCTGGATTCCGGCCTGTTGGAGGTACGGCGCGACCCGCTCGACCACCTCGTTGAGGTGCCGGGCGCCCTGCGAGCCGCCGGAGACCAGCAGCGTCGGCAGGTTCGGGTCGAGCCCGAACGCGGCCCGGGCCTGGGGCCGTACGGCCGCGCGGTCCAGGAGGGCGATGGAGCGGCGCAGCGGGATGCCGATGTAACGGGCGCCCCGCAGCTTGCTGTCCGGGGTGGAGACGGCGACCTGGGCCGCGTAGCGCGAGCCGATCTTGTTGGCCAACCCGGGCCTGGCGTTGGCCTCGTGGATCACGATCGGCACGCCGAGGCGCTTGGCGGCGAGGTAGCCGGGCAGTGCCACATAGCCGCCGAAGCCGACGACCGCGTCCGCCTTGGTGCGCTCCAGGATCTGCTCGGCGGCCTTGATCGTGCCGCGCAGCCGGCCCGGCACGGTGATCAGTTCCGGGGTGGGCTTGCGGGGCAGCGGTACGGCGGGGATCAGCGCGAGTTCGTAGCCCCGCTCGGGTACGAGGCGGGTCTCAAGGCCGCGTTCCGTGCCCAGCGCCGTGATCCCCACGGTGGGGTCCTGCCTGCGCAGGGCGTCCGCGAGGGCGAGCGCGGGCTCGATGTGGCCGGCGGTCCCCCCACCGGCGAGTACGACATGCACCGAAATTCACCGCTCTCCGGACGAACGCGCCGCCGAGGCACGCCGTCGCATCGTGTTCCATCTGCGGGGACTCCGGCCGGAACCGGGTCCCCTGGCCCCCCGTTTTCTACCAAAGCGGGGTTGCCGCATCGCAAGCGCCGCCCGCGCAGCGGGGTCGTCGCGCGCGAAGGCGATCAGCAACCCGATGGCGAACATGGTCGGCAGCAGGGCGGAACCCCCGTAGGAGAACAGCGGGAGCGGGACGCCGGCGATCGGCAGCAGGCCGAGCACCGCACCGATGTTGATCACCGCCTGAGCGGTGATCCAGGTGGTCACGCCTCCCGCGGCATACCTCACGAAGGGGTCCTCCGTGCGTCCGGCCACGCGGATACCCGCATAGCCTAGAGCCGCGAAGAGGGCGAGGACCGACAGCGTGCCCGCCAGGCCCAGTTCCTCACCGGTGACGGCGAAGATGAAGTCGGTGTGGGCTTCGGGGAGTTGACCCCATTTCTCCACACTCGCACCGAGCCCGGAGCCGAAGATCCCGCCCGATGCGAGCGCGTAGATCCCGTGCACGGCCTGCCAGCAGTCGGCGACCCCGGTCTTGGGCTCGGTGGCGCCGATGCAGGCGAGCCGGGCCATCCGGTTGGGGCTGGTCTTGATGAGGATCACACCGATCACGCCCGCGATCGACAGCACTCCGGCGAAGAGCCGGGTCGGCGCTCCGGCCAGCCACAGCAGGCCGAACAGGATCGCGGTGAGGATGATCGCCGTACCCATGTCGCCGCCGAGCATGATCAACCCGAGCAGCATGAACGCGACCGGCACCAGCGGCACCAGCATGTGCTTCCACTGGGAGAGCATCGCCTTGTCCTGCTTGCGGGCGAGCAGGTCGGCGCCCCACAGGACGAGGGCCAGCTTGCCGAACTCGCTGGGCTGGATCTGGAACGAGCCGCCCAGCGAGATCCAGTTGCGGTTGCCGTTGACCGACATCCCTATCCCCGGCAGCTGCACCAGCGCCATCATGAAGACGGCGCCCGCGAGGATCGGATAGGCCAGCGCCCGGTGCAACTTGACCGGCATCCGCGAGGCGGCCAGCGCCAGCACCCCGCCGATACAGGCGGCGAGGAACTGTTTGCGGAAGAAGTACGAGCCGGGCAGCGACAGTTGGAGCGCCGTGATCTGGGAGGCCGAGTAGACCATCACCAGGCCGAGTACGGTGATCAGCACGCTGCCGCCGGCGATCAGGTAGTAGGCGGTCAGCGGCCGGTCCCAGGCCCGGCGGGCGTTGGTGTACAGCCGGCGTACGGGGTTGTCCCGTACGGTCCGTGCGGCGGCGGGACGTCTGGGGGTCCGCTGCTGCACGGGCGGCCGGCCGGTACGGCTACTGGGCATCAGCGCCTCCGCTCACGTCGGTCAGGCGCCGAGTTCGCGAACCGCCTGGGCGAACGCGTCACCGCGCTTGTTGTAGTTGGCGAACATGTCCATGGAGGCGCAGGCCGGGGCGAGCAGCACCGTGTCGCCGGCGGCGGCGAGCCGCTGTGCCTCCTGGACAGCCGCGAGCATCGCCCCAGTGTCGGTCCGGGCGAGGTCGACGACGGGTACTTCCGGGGCGTGTCGCGCCAGGGCTTCCCGGATGAGCGCACGATCGGCGCCGATCAGCACCACACCCCGAAGTCGGTTTGCCGACTTGGCGACGAGTTCGTCGAAGGTGGCGCCCTTGGCGAGTCCGCCCGCGATCCACACGATCGACTCGTAGGCCGCCAACGAGGCTTCCGCCGCATGGGTGTTGGTGGCCTTGGAGTCGTCGATGTACGCGACACCGTCCACATCGGCCACGTGGGCGATGCGGTGCGCGTCGGGCGTGAAGGCCCGCAGCCCGTCCCGTACGGCCTTGGCGGGCACCCCGAAGGCGCGCGCGAGGGCAGCGGCGGCAAGGGCGTTGGCGATGTTGTGCGGGGCGGGCGGATTGACGTCGGAGATCTCCGCCAGCTCCTGCGCGTTGCGCTGCCGGTCCTCGACGAAGGCGCGGTCGACCAGGATGCCGTCCACGACGCCGAGTTGGGACGGGCCAGGGCTGCCCAGCGTGAACCCGATCGCCCGGCACCCCTCCTCGACGTCGGCCTCGCGGACCAGGTCCTCGGTGGCCTTGTCGGCGACGTTGTAGACGCAAGCGACCCGATTGCCTTCGTAGATACGGCCCTTGTCGGCGGCGTACGCCTCCATCGAGCCGTGCCAGTCGAGGTGATCGGGAGCCAGGTTGAGAACCGCGGCGGAGTGGGCGCGCACCGAGGGCGCCCAGTGCAACTGATAGCTCGACAGTTCGACGGCGAGGACGTCGTACTCCTCGTCCCCGAGTACGGCGTCCAGGACCGAGACGCCGATGTTGCCGACGGCCGCCGTGCGCAGGCCGCCCGCCTTCAGGATGGAGGCGAGCATCTGGACGGTGGTGGTCTTGCCGTTGGTGCCGGTGACGGCCAGCCAGGGGGCCGCGTCGGGGCCGCGCAGGCGCCAGGCCAGCTCCACGTCGCCCCACACCGGTACGCCCGCCTCACGGGCCGCCGTGAACAGGGGCTTGTCGGGCTGCCAGCCGGGGGTGGTGACGATCAGTTCGGTGCCGTCGGGCAGGGTCGCCCCGTCGCCGAGGCGCACGGTGATGCCGAGCGCCTCCAGGTCGGCCGCCTGGGCCCGGGAGCGCTCGTCGTCGCCGTCGTTGACGACCGTGACGAGCGCGCCGAGGCCGTGCAGGACCTTGGCCGCCGGGATCCCGGAGACACCGAGTCCGGCGACGGTGACGTGCTTGCCCTCGAAGGAGAGCCCCTGCCCATCGGTCACTTTTCCGCTGCCCATCCCGCGTAGAAGAGGCCCAGGCCGACGATCACGCAGATGCCCTGGATGATCCAGAAACGGACCACCACGAGCACTTCGGACCAGCCCTTGAGTTCGAAGTGGTGCTGGAGCGGGGCCATGCGGAAGACCCGCTTGCCGGTCAGCTTGAAGGAGCCGACCTGGATGACCACCGACATGGTGATGAGGACGAAGAGGCCACCCATGATGGCGACCAGCAGCTCGGTGCGGGAGAGGATCGCCAGACCGGTGAGGACACCGCCGAGGGCGAGTGAGCCCGTGTCACCCATGAAGATCTTGGCCGGTGAGGTGTTCCACCACAGGAAGCCCAGGCAGGCACCCATCAGCGCGGAGGCGATGACCGCGAGGTCCAGCGGATCGCGCACTTCGTAGCAGGCGTTCGGGTTGGTCAGGGTCGTCGCGTTGGCGCAGGACTCCTGGAACTGCCAGACACCGATGAAGGTGTAGGCGCCGAAGACCAGCACCGAGGCGCCGGTGGCGAGGCCGTCCAGACCGTCCGTCAGGTTCACGCCGTTCGACATCGCGAGAATCATGAACAGCGCCCAGATCACGAACAGGATCGGGCCGATCTTCCAGCCGAAGTCCGTGATGAACGACAGCTTCGTGGACGCCGGGGTGTTGCCGCGGGCGTCCTGGAACTGCAGGGCGAGCACCGCGAAGCTGATGCCGACGATCAGCTGGCCGGCCATCTTCGCCTTGGCCCGCAGGCCCAGCGAACGCCGCTTGACGATCTTGATGTAGTCGTCGAGGAAGCCGACCAGGCCCATCCCGACCATCAGACCGAGCACCAGCAGACCCGAATAGGTCGGCGCGTAGCCGGTGATGACCTTGGACAGGAAGTACGCGGCGACCGTCGCGAAGATGAAGGCGATACCGCCCATCGTCGGCGTACCGCGCTTGCTGGCGTGCTCGCGCGGGCCGTCGTCGCGGATGTACTGGCCGTAGCCCTTGCGGGCCAGCAGCTTGATCAGCAGCGGGGTGCCCACCAGGGTCAGGAACAGACCGATGACTCCTGAGAACAGGATCTGCTTCATCATCGGACGGCAACCTCACCCTCGGTACCGGCCTCGACGAGCGCCTGCGCCACGCTCTCCAGACCGACCGACCGGGACGCCTTCACGAGAACGACGTCTCCCGGGCGCAACTCGCTGCGCAACAGGTCGACCGCCGCCTGTGCGTCGGACACGTGCACCGACTCCTCACCCCACGAACCCTCGTTATATGCGCCCAGTTGCAGCCAGGACGCTTCCCTGCCCCCGACCGCGACGAGCTTGCCGACATTGAGCCGGACGGCGAGCCGTCCGACCGCGTCGTGCTCGGCGAGCGCCTCGTCCCCGAGCTCGGCCATCTTGCCGAGCACCGCCCAGGTCCGCCGTCCCTTGCCCATGGCCGCGAGCGCGCGCAAGGCGGCTCGCATGGACTCGGGGTTCGCGTTGTAGGCGTCGTTGACGATGGTCACGCCGTCCGGTCGCTCGGTGACCTCCATCCGCCAGCGGGAGAGGGAGCCCGCCTCGGAGAGCGCGGTGGCGATCTCGTCTGCGGACATGCCCAGCTCATGGGCGACGGCGGCCGCGGCGAGCGCGTTCGACACGTGGTGCTCACCGTACAGGCGCATGGTCACTTCGCTGCACCCGGAGGGTGTGTGAAGGCTGAAGGCGGGCTGTCCGCTGTCCGTGAGTCTCACGTTCTCGGCCCGTACGTCCGCTTCGCCGGACTCTCCGAAAAGGATCACCTTCGCCTTCGTACGGGATGCCATGGCCCGTACGAGCGGATCGTCGGCGTTGAGGATCGCCGCCCCGTTTTCCGGCAGTGCCTCTACGAGTTCGCCCTTTGCCTGCGCGATCTGCTCCCGGCCGCCGAACTCCCCGATGTGGGCGGTGCCGACGTTGAGGACGAGACCGATCTGCGGTGGCGTCAGATCCGTGAGGTAGCGGATGTGACCGATTCCGCGGGCGCCCATCTCCAGGACGAGGAACCTCGTCTCGTCGGTGGCGCTCAGCGCGGTCAGCGGCAGCCCGATCTCATTGTTGAACGATCCCGGTGTGAACACCGTGGGCGCCTTGCGCGAGAGCACCTGGGCGATGAGGTCCTTGGTGCTGGTCTTGCCCGCCGAGCCGGTGAGGGCGACGAGGGTCGCGCCGAGCCGTCGTACGACATGGCGGGCGAGGGCGCCCAGGGCGCTCTGGACGTCGTCCACGACGATCGCGGGAACGCCGACCGGGCGGGACGCCAGGAGGGCCACCGCGCCCGCCTCGACGACCGCCTGCGCGAAGTCGTGGCCGTCGACGCGCTCGCCGACGAAGGCGACGAAGAGGCTGCCTGGTTGCACTTCCCTGGAGTCGCGGACCACCGGGCCGGTGACCTGGACGGACGGATCCGGTATGTCGTGCGTCTGCCCGCCGACGACTTCTGCGATCTCGGCGAGGGAGAGGGCGATCACAAGTTCATCCCTGGGTCTTCTGGATAGCTTCGCGAAGCACCTGGCGGTCGTCGAAGGGACGGACCACTCCGGCGATGTCCTGGCCCTGCTCATGGCCCTTGCCCGCGACCAGCACGGTGTCCCCCGGCTGTGCGCGGGCGACGGCGGCGGCGATGGCGGCGGCCCGGTCCTCGAAGACCTGGACCTCGCCGCGCTCGTGCGCGGGCACGGAGGCCGCCCCCTGGAGCATGGTCGCGAGGATCGCGAGGGGATCCTCGGAGCGGGGGTTGTCCGACGTCAGTACGGCGGTGTCGGCGAGCCGGGCCACGGCCGCGCCCATCGGCTCACGCTTCGTCCTGTCCCGGTCCCCACCGCAGCCGAGCACGACGTGCACCTTGCCCTCGGTGACCTTGCGCAGCGCGCGCAGGACCGATTCGACGGCGTCCGTCTTGTGGGCGTAGTCGACGACCGCGAGATACGGCTGCCCGGCGTCCACGCGCTCCAGACGCCCCGGCACGCCCGGCACGGCGGCGATGCCGTCGGCGGCGAGCTGCGGGTCGAGGCCCGCGGTGGCCAGGGCGGCGATCGCGGCGAGGGTGTTGGCCACGTTGAAGGAGCCGGCCAGCGGCGACCTCGCGGTGATCAGCTCGCCCTTGGGGCCGACTGCGGTGAACGTCGAGTCCATGGGGCCGATCTCGACGTCCTCGGCGCGCCAGTCGGCGTCCGGGTGGCCCTCGGCGGAGTAGGTGGTCACGGGGACCGTGGCCTCGCGCGCGAGCCTGCGGCCGTACTCGTCGTCGAGGTTGACCACTGCCTGGCGGCTGCGCAGCGGTGTGAACAGCTGCGCCTTGGCCTGGAAGTAGTCCTCCATGCCGGAGTGGAACTCCATGTGCTCCGGGCTGAGGTTGGTGAAGACCGCGATGTCGAAGATGCAGGCGTCGACCCGGCCGAGGACCAGCGCGTGGCTGGAGACCTCCATGGCGACCGCGTCGACCCCGCGCTCGCGCATGACCGCGAACAGGGCCTGGAGATCGGTGGCTTCGGGGGTGGTGCGCTCCGACTTCATGCGCTCGTCGCCGATGCGGGTCTCGACCGTGCCGATCAGACCGGTGGACCGGACCGTTTTCAGCCCGCCCTCCACGAGGTAGGCGGTGGTCGTCTTCCCCGAGGTACCGGTGATGCCGATCTGGAGCAGATCGCGGCCGGGGTGGCCGTAGATGGTGGCCGCCAGCTCGCCCATCTGCCCGCGCGGATCGGCCACGACCAGTACCGGCAGGCCGGTCGCGGTCGCGCGGTCGGCGCCGGCGGGGTCCGTCAGGACGGCGACGGCACCGAGGCCGGCCGCCTGGGCCACGAAGTCGGCGCCGTGCACTCGGGCGCCGGGCAGCGCGGCGTACAGGTCGCCGGGGCGGACGGCGCGCGAGTCATGGGTGATGCCCGTGACCTCGGCGGTCGACTCCGGCTCGGCGGCGCCCAGTTGGTCGGCGAGTTCCGCGAGGGGTGTGGCGGAGAGCTGCACCGGCCTGGGCGGCCCCGGGTATGTCACGGATGCGCCCTTCTGGGGGGTTTGGGACTGATCGGCGGGTGGCACGGCGGTGAGCGTACCGGGCGCACCCGCCTCCGAGCGAAGCGAGGGGCGGGGGTCGCCCTGGTTCCCGGACTGGGAGGTGATCATGGTCACGGATCGGTTCCTGGCTGTTGCGCTGATCAGGGAGTGAAGGTCACGGGCAGATTCGCGGCCTTCGCCCCGGTGGGCGGGACCTGGAGGGTCTTGAGGGCGAACTCCATCACCTGCTTGTAGATCGGTCCGCAGATCTGACCGCCGAAGTAGCTTCCGCTGGTGGCGTTCTGGATCGCGCAGTAGACGGTGATGCGGGGGTTGTCGGCGGGCGCGAACCCGGCGAACGACGAGGTGTAGCCCTTGTACTTGCCGGTGGCCGGATCCACGCGGTTGGCGGTGCCGGTCTTGCCCGCGACCCGGTACCCCGGAATCGCGGCCTTACCACCCGTGCCCTGCTCGTCGTCCACCACGGACTCCAGCATCTGGGCGAGGGTCTTCGCCGTCTTCGCACTGATGACCCTGGTCTTCTTGGGCGTCGCCGCAGGTGTGAAGCGGCCGTCGGGCCCCTTCGTGCCGCGCACCAGGGTGGGTTCGATCCGGACTCCGCCGTTGGCGACCGTCGAGTAGACGGAGGCCGCCTGGAGCGCGTTGAGGGACATGCCCTGGCCGAAAGGAATCGTGTACTGCTGCGAGGTCGACCATTTGTCCGGGGTCGCGAGGATGCCCTTGGTCTCGCCCGGGAAGTCGAGCCCGCTGTAGGTGCCGATGCCGAACTTGTGCAGATACGAGTACAGGACCTCGTTGGCCTGCGCCTGCGTCTTGCCGAGCTGGCCGGCCGCCTCGATGGTGCCGATGTTGCTGGACTTGGCGAGGACGCCGTTGAGCGTCAGGTTCCAGGTCGCGTGGTCGACGTCGTCCTGGAAGAGGCGGTCGCCGCGGTGCAGCCGGTTCGGCACGACGACATGCGTCAGCGGGGTGGCCACGTTCTCCTGGAGTACGGCGGCCATCGTCATGACCTTGGCGGTGGAACCGGGCTCGTAGGCGTCCTGGAGGGCCGCGTTGCCCAGGGAGGCCGCGTTGGCCTGCGCGAGGTCGTTCGGGTCGAAGCCGGGTGCGTTGGCCATGGCGAGGATCTCTCCGGTGCGGGTGTCCTGCACTATCACGTACCCGCGGTCCGCCTTGGACTTCTTCACCTGCTCCGTGATGGCGTTCTGCGCGGCCCACTGGATGTCGCGGTCGATGGTCAGCTCGACGTCGGAACCGGGCACCGCCGGCGTCTCCGTGGAGCCCGCGGTGGGCACCTGGAGGCCGCCGGACTGGGCGTAGCGGACCTTGCCGTCCTTGCCGGTCAGGTCCTTGTTCAGCTGCTGCTCGACCCCGCCGCCGCCCTTGCCGTCGGCGTTGACCCAGCCCAGTATCCCGGCGGCCAGATCACCGTTCGGGTACACGCGCTTGGTGGTGGGGACGGCGAGGACACCGGCAAGGACGTTGACCGTGGTGGGATCGGTTCCGGACTTGGTGGTGAGCGCGCTCTTCAGGTCCTTGATCTGCTTCCAGACCTGCGGGGTCTGCCGGTTGGCGAGCACCACGTAGCGCAGGTTCTTGTTCGCCGGCCTGAGCTTCTTGACGATCGAGGCCTGGTCCACGCCGAGGATCGGGGCGAGGAGGGCGGCGGCCTGCTCGGGCCCGTCGTCGATCTTGAGCTGCTTGCGCGTGAACAGCGTCGGGTCGGCGGTGATCGTGTACGCGTCCACGCTGGTCGCGAGCGCCACCCCGGAGCGGTCGGTGATCTCGCCGCGCTCGGCGGCCAGGACGTAGTCGACGTACCGGTTCTGCGCGGCCTTGGCGGCGTACGCGCTCGCGTCGACGGCCTGTACCTGGAGCAGTCGTACGACGAACGCGATCAGGACGAGGGTCAGCGCGAGGCTGATCATCCGCAGCCGGGGGCGGGGGCTGCCGAGCCGGAGGGAGCGCGGGCCCCCCGGGCGGGCGGCGGGCGGGGCAGATGCCGGGCGGCGGGCCGGGCGGGCGCCGGGCCCTGGGCGGCGGCGGGCATCGGGCCGTTCGGGCCTGGCCGGTCCGGGCACTCGGCGGCGCGGCGGTTCCCTGTCGGACACTTCCGTCACCTGCCGGGTGTAGTCGGGGTGGAGGACTGAACGGTCGAGGACTGCGCTGTGGAGGGCTGGGCCGGCTGTACGGACCGGGCCGGGGCGGGCGTGGCCACGGGTGCCGCGCCGGGCGCGGGGGTCGGGCTCGGGCTCGTGCTCGGCCTGCTGATGAGCGCCTCCGGGGCGAGGACCACCGGTGTGTCCGGCGAGGTCTTCTCGGCGGCGGCCTGCTCCGGGACACCCTTCACGGTGCCGTTCGGGTCGAGGAAGGCGGGGTCTCCCCCGGGCACCATGCCCAGCTCGTGCGCGCGGCGCTGGAGGGCGTCGGGGGCGGAGTAGGCGTCGACGTCCCGCTGGAGGGCCTGTTCCTCGTCGGTGAGGCTCTTGGTCTGCTTCTGGAGGTCGTCCAGCTTGAACTGCCCTTCGCTGAGCGCGGAGTTCAGCACCAGCAGTCCGATCAGGCCGCCCCCGAGGAGGAGCACGACAAGGAGGACGAACGGGGTACGGGCCGCCTGTCCGGGGCCGGTCGGGAAGAGCCGCGCGAGCCGGGCGGCCCTGCCCCTCAGTTCGGGTTTCCTACTCACTCACGCACCCCGCACTCACTTGGTACGTACTCACCCGATGTCCTCCCTGATGCGCTCGGCCCCCCGCAGCCGCGCGGGTGCCGCCCGCCGGTTCTCGGCGACCTCTTCCTCGGTGGGAAGTTCGGCACCGCGCGTCAGGAGCTTGAGCCGGGGCTGGTACTGCTCGGGCACCACCGGCAGTCCAGGAGGCGCGGTATTGGCGGCGCCGGCCGCGAACACCTGCTTCACCAGGCGGTCTTCGAGCGAGTGGTACGACAGGACTGCGATCCGGCCGCCCACGGCAAGGGACTTCACGGCGGCGGGAATCGCCCGCTCCAGGACGGACAGTTCGCCGTTGACCTCGATGCGCAGCGCCTGGAAGGTGCGCTTGGCCGGGTTGCCGCCGGTGCGCTTGGCCGCCTGGGGCAGCGAGTCGCGGATCAGCTCGACGAGCCGCGCGCTGTTGCTGAACGGCTCCTTGTCGCGTTCCCGTACGACCGCGGACACGATCCGCTTGGCCTGCTTCTCCTCGCCGTACGCCCGGAGGATGCGGACGAGTTCGCCCGCCGGGTAGGTGTTGAGGACCTCGGCGGCGCTGATGCCGGTCGTCTGGTCCATGCGCATGTCGAGGGGGGCGTCCTGGGCGTAGGCGAAGCCGCGGTCGGCCTCGTCCAGTTGCATGGAGGAGACGCCGAGGTCGAACAGGACGCCCTCCACGCGCGGGATGCCGAGCCGCTCCAGCACCTCGGGCAGTTCGTCGTAGACGGCGTGCACGAGGGTGGCGCGCTCCCCGAAGGGGGCGAGCCGTTCGCCGGAGAGGCGCAGGGCCTCCTTGTCGCGGTCGAGGGCGACGAGGCGGGCCTCGGGGAAGCGGACGAGCAGTGCCTCGCTGTGGCCGCCGAGGCCGAGGGTGCAGTCGACGACCACCGCTCCCGGCCGCTCCAGGGCGGGTGCCAACAGGTCCAGGCACCGCTGGAGCATCACCGGGACGTGTCGACTGTTGCTCAAGGGGCCCTCTCAGGTCCGGCGGGCCCGTACGCACCGCCGGGTCCCCGCCCGCTCAGGAAGGGGAGGGCCTGCCGGCGCCGGAAGCGTCAGCCGACCGGGAGCGGGAGGAGGCCGAGCCGTACGTACGCGCCGCGCACGTGGGGAGAATCCGGAAGGTCGCCGGGGTCTCCGGGAAAAGTCCAGCAGGGAGGCCTCGCCTCCCGCTTCGCGCAACTTTAGTCCACGCTGTCTCACGGTCAATCAACCGGCCTGCGCGTCGCGGGCCGGGGCGCGCGCGAAGCCTCAAAACGGGAAGAATCACCCACGCGGGTGCACCCCCGCCACCCGTGTGGGTTACCTCACAAGAGGACGCAATGACGTTCTTTTTCCCATCCCGCGCCAAGACCGCACCGCCGGTGACCAGTACCGTCATAGGTATGACGACCTCCGCATCCGTACCCACAGAGTCCGAAGGCGCCATAGCTCACGGCGGGACCGTGACGGACCGCCTTGTCGAGGCCAATGAGCAGTACGCCGCCGCGTTCACCGATCCCGGGATGGACGCCCGTCCCGTCCTCCAGGTCGCGGTCGTGGCCTGTATGGACGCCCGTCTCGACCTGCACGCGGCACTCGGCCTCCAGCTCGGCGACTGCCACACCATCCGCAACGCGGGCGGCGTCGTCACCGACGACGTCATCCGCTCCCTCACCATCAGCCAGCGGGCGCTCGGCACCCGCAGCGTCGTGCTCATCCACCACACCGGCTGCGGCCTGGAGTCCCTCACCGAGGAGTTCCGGCACGACCTGGAGATGGAGGTCGGCCAGCGCCCCGCCTGGGCGGTGGAGGCCTTCCGGGACGTGGAGCAGGACGTACGCCAGTCCATGCAGCGTGTGCGCACCTCACCGTTCCTGCTGCACACTGATGATGTGCGCGGCTTCGTGTTCGACGTGAAGTCGGGCCTGCTGCGCGAGATCGACCCCGCCTGACGCACCCGCCCGCCCCGAAACTTCGAAAAGTTCGCCCGTCGTCCCGCCCAAAAGGTCGTAAGACCCGACAAAGCGAAGGCAGTTGTCCACAGGCGAGTGACACGAACCGGTAACGGCAACAAGAATGCGGGTGTGGCGTCACGCGGAACTATTCCCGCGTGCCGTCCGTGTTTCGGGGTGGGCCGGTCCGCAGTGCGTGCGCCGGCCCATGGAAAGAACGGGCCGAGGAGGGCCGGGTGACGACCTATGACGATCGAGCGAGCCTTACGGATCTGACCGCCACTGTGGAGCGAGTCCGCAGTTCGGTGGAAGGAGTGATCGAGGGCAAGCCCGAGGTCGTACGGCTTTCGCTGACCGTGCTGCTCGCCGAGGGACATCTTCTGATCGAGGACGTTCCGGGTGTGGGCAAGACAATGCTGGCCAAGGCGCTGGCGCGGTCGATCGACTGTTCGGTGCGGCGAATCCAGTTCACGCCAGACCTGCTGCCCTCGGACATCACCGGTGTGTCCATCTGGGACCAGCAGCAGCGGGACTTCGAGTTCAAACCGGGCGCCATCTTCGCGCAGATCGTGATCGGCGACGAGATCAACCGCGCCTCGCCGAAGACGCAGTCCGCGCTCCTGGAGTCCATGGAGGAGCGCCAGGTCACCATCGACGGCCAGACCTACGAGCTGCCCAGCCCCTTCATGGTGGTCGCCACGCAGAACCCGGTCGAGATGGAGGGCACCTATCCGCTGCCCGAGGCCCAGCGCGACCGCTTCATGGCCCGGGTCTCCATCGGCTACCCCAGCGCGGAGGCCGAGCTCCAGATGCTGGACATCCACGGCGGGGTGAACCCGCTGGACGACCTCCAGCCCGTGGCCCACGCGCACGACATCGTCAAGCTGGTCGAGGCGGTCCGCGGCGTCCATGTCGCCGACGCGGTGCGCAGGTACGCGGTGGACCTGGTCTCCGCCACGCGCACCCACCCCGACCTCAGACTCGGCGCCTCCCCGCGCGCGACACTGCACCTGCTGCGCGCGGCGAAGGCGTCCGCCGCCCTGAGCGGCCGTGAGTACGCGTTGCCGGACGACATCCAGGCGCTCGCGGTCGCGGTCCTCGCCCACCGCCTGCTGCCCACCGCTCAGGCCCAGCTGAACCGCCGGACGGCGGAGCAGGTCGTCCAGGAGATCCTGCAGCGCACTCCCGTGCCCGCGGCACCCCCGCAGCAGAGCAGCTTCGGCATGGGCCGCGGCACCGCGCCCTACGGCGAGCAGCCGCCCCGGAGGCTGTGATGGCCGCCGGCGGGCCGGGCGTCCCGGAACCCGAGCGGGACGAGAAGGGCGGTGTCCGTACGGCCCTGGCGGGGCTGACCACCCGCGGCCGCTCGTTCCTGGCCGCCGGTATCGCGGCGGCCGTCTGCGCGTACGTCCTGGGGCAGGGCGATCTGCTCCGGGTCGGACTGCTGCTGGCCGTGCTGCCCCTGGTCTGCGCGACCGTGCTCTACCGCACCCGCTACCGGGTCGCCGGCAGCCGCCGGCTCTCCCCCGCGCGCGTGCCCGCCGGCTCCGAGGCCCGCGTCCATCTGCGGATGGACAACGTCTCGCGGCTGCCCACGGGCCTGCTGATGCTCCAGGACCGCGTGCCGTACGTGCTCGGTCCGCGTCCCCGGTTCGTCCTGGACCGGGTGGAGGCAGGCGGCCGGCGCGAGGTGTCCTACCGGGTCCGCTCCGACTTGCGCGGCCGCTACCCCCTGGGCCCGCTCCAGCTCCGCCTGACGGACCCCTTCGGGATGTGCGAACTGACGCGCTCCTTCTCGACGTTCGACACCCTGACGGTGATCCCGCGCGTGGAAGCCCTGCCCCCGGTCCGCCTCAGCGGCGAGGCCAAGGGGTACGGCGACGGACGCAACCGCTCGCTGGCCCTGGCCGGCGAGGACGACGTGATCCCGCGCGGCTACCGCTACGGCGACGACCTGCGCCGCGTGCACTGGCGCTCCACCGCCCGCTACGGCGAGCTGATGGTGCGCCGCGAGGAGCAGCCCCAGCGCGCCCGCTGCACGGTGCTCCTCGACACCCGGGGCATCGCCTTCGCGGGCCAGGGCCCGGACTCGGCCTTCGAGTGGGCCGTGTCGGGCGCCGCCTCCGTCCTGGTGCACATGCTGGAACGGGGCTTCTCCGTACGGCTGTTGACCGACACCGGCAACTCGGTTCCGGGTGAGGGCGCCGACGGGTTCGCGGGCGCGAGCCAGGAGTCGGCGGACGCGGCCGGGCTGATGATGGACACCCTCGCGGTGATCGACCACTCGGACGGCGCCGGCCTGTCCCGGGCCTACGACCTGCTGCGCGGCGGAAACGAAGGGTTGCTGGTGGCCTTCTTCGGCGACCTCGACGAGGAACAGGCGGCGATCGTCGCCCGGATGCGGCAGCGCAGCGGTGGCGCCCTCGCCTTCGTGCTGGACAGCGGCGGCTGGGTGCGCGAGCCGACCGACGTACCCGGACCGGGGAACGAGCAGGAGGACCGGCTGCGGATGCTGCGTGACGCGGGCTGGACCGCCCTGGGCGTGCCGCGCGGCGCGTCGCTGAACGAACTGTGGCAGCAGGCCGACCGGGAGCGCAACGGCATCACCGCGGCCGGTCTCGGGGAGGGATGGGGATGAGCGGGCGGGCACGACTGGCGCTCTGCGCCTGGGCGGCGACGATGCTGGCGTCCACCGCGCTGATCCCCCTGGTCTCCCCGGCGATCTGGATCTTCCAGGCCGGCTTCATGTTGGCGATACAGGCCGGGGTGGGCGCGGCGACCCGGCGGGTGCCGCTGGCCCGGCCGCTGACCGTCGCGGCACAGGTCCTGGTCACGCTGCTGATGCTGACCCTGGTCTTCGCGCGGGCGCAGGCCTTCGCCGGGATCGTCCCGGGCCCGGAGGCCTTCCAGCACTTCGCCGATCTGCTGCAGCAGGGCTCCGACGACGTGTCCCGGTACGCGATCCCGGCACCGCTGCACGACGGCATCCGGCTGATGATCATCGGCGGTGTGCTGGTGATCGGCCTCGCGGTGGACACGCTCGCGGTCACCTTCCGCAGCGCGGCCCCGGCCGGACTGCCGCTGCTCGCCCTGTACTCGGTCGCCGCCGGGCTGTCGAACAGCGGCTACGACTGGCTGTGGTTCCTGTTCGCGGCGGCGGGCTATCTGATGCTGCTGCTGTCCGAGGGCCGCGACCGGCTCGCCCAGTGGGGCCGGGTCTTCGGCGGGGCGCCACGTACCGCCCCGGGTTCGGACTCCTCCGGACCGCTCGCCCCGGTGCGTACCGGGCGGCGGATCGGCGCGGTCGCACTGGCCGTCGCCCTGCTGCCGCTGCCCACGATCTCGGGCGGTCTGCTGGACGCCGCCGGGACCGGTGTGGGCGCGGGCACCGGGGGCGGCGGCACGATCTCCGCGGTCAACCCGCTGGTCTCGCTGCGCGACAGCCTGAACGTGGACGAGAACCGCCAGGTCCTGTCCCTGCAAACCACCACGACCGACCTCTCGGACATGTATCTGCGGATCGTGTCCCTGGACGACTTCGACGGCGTCACGTGGAAGCCGTCCCAGCGGCACATCGAAGGTGTGCCGAACACGTTCCCCACCCCGACCGGCCTCGGCGCCGACGTCAGGCGCACGGAGATCAAGACCCGGATCTCGGCGGCGGACTGGTACGCCCAGGACTGGCTGCCGATGCCGTACCCGCCCAGCCATGTGAGCATCGACGGCAGCTGGCGCTACGAACCCGTGGGCATGACGGTCGTGGGCGACCACGGCCAGAACACCCGTGGGGTGACCTACACGGTCACCAGCCTGGACGTGGAGCCGACCGCGGAGCAGCTGGCCACCGCGCCGGCCCCGTCGAAGGCTCTGGAGACCCAGTACACGAAGGTGCCGGACTCACTGCCGGCGGTGGTGGCCCAGACCGCCCGCCGGGTCACTGCGGGCGCGGCCAACGCGTACGAGCAGGCGGTCAAGCTCCAGGACTACTTCGCGGTGACGGGCGGTTTCCAGTACGACACCCAGGTGGACGTCGGTACCGGCCGCAACGCGATAGCGAAGTTCCTCAAGGACAAGCAGGGTTTCTGCGTCCACTTCTCCTTCGCGATGGCGGCGATGGCCCGCACCCTGGGCATTCCGGCCCGGGTCGCGGTGGGCTTCGCACCCGGCACCCCGGAGGCGAACCAGACCGTGTCGGTCGGCCTGAAGGACGCGCACGCCTGGCCCGAGCTGTACTTCGAGGGTATCGGCTGGACCCGCTTCGAACCGACCCCCAACCGGGGCTCGGTGCCCTCGTACACCCAGTCGACCACCCCCGGCAGCGACGTCCCGGACCCGGCCAACTCCTCGGCCGCGACGAGCTCGGCGCCCTCGGCCGCCCCCTCGGCGAGCGGAAGCTGCACCGCCCAGCTGAAGAGGCTGGAGGGCTGCGCGAGCCAGGCCCCGGCGCTCGCCGCGGGCGATGACGGCGAGGGCCCGTGGTGGTACCTGCGGATGTCGCTGCTCGGCCTGGGCGCACTGCTGCTGCTGACGATCCCGTTCTCGCCGATGCTCTGGCGGAACCGGACGCGCTCGGTACGGCTGGGCGCGCACGGCCGTACGGCGGCGGACGCGGCCCTGCACACGCTGGCGGTCTGGGAGGAACTGACCGATACGGCCTGGGACTTCGGGATCTCGCCGGACGATTCACTGACCCCGCGCAAGGCCGCCGCCCGGATCGTGCGGCTCGGGCATCTCGATCCGCGGACCGCCGCCTCCGTGCACCGGGTGGCCGATGCGGTGGAGCAGGTCCTCTACGCCCCCAGACCGCAACCGGCGGCGGGGCTCGCGCAGGACGTGCGCCAGGTGGTCGTCGGTTTCCGGGACACGGCGGGCCGCTCCACGCGACTGCGCGCGGTGGTCGCCCCGCGCTCGACCGTCCGGGTGACGTGGGCACTGTCGGCCTGGTGGGCGTCCGTGACGGCGCGGGCGGCGGCGATCCGGCTGCCCCTGCGCAAGCCGTCGGGACAGCAGGGCTGATGCCCGGGCCCCTCCGCGGAAGCGGCGGAGGGGCCCGGGCATACGGGAGGGGGTGACCACCGGTTCGGTGGTCACCCCCTCACTCGTGTTCTGGGGCGTCCCGCTTCGTGCGGAGCCGGGCCGCCGTTACTGGCCCTGCTGCTCGTCGCGGCGGCGCTGCCAGCGCTGCTCGATACGGTCCATGACCGAGCGCCGCTGCCGTCCTTGGCGTCGGGCGTGCGGAGCGCCCGCGGCGGGCTGTTCGCCAGGCTTCGGAGCCTTGCGCCAGCCGGTCACGGCGAGTACCGCACAGCCCAGCATGACGAGGAATCCCACCACGCTGACCCAAATCTGCTTTGCGACCATTCCTGCCATGAGGAGCGCAATACCTACGAGGAAGCCGGCCACCGCCTGGTAGACCCGTCGCCGGGTGTACGTGCGCAGCCCGCTTCCCTCAAGCGCTGTCGCGAACTTGGGATCTTCGGCGTACAGCGCTCGCTCCATCTGCTCGAGCATTCGCTGCTCGTGCTCCGAGAGCGGCACGGAGTCCTCCTCATCGTGCAGTCGCCGGGGCGACCCGGGGGGTCCCTTCAGGATAGGCAGGGAATCGCCCCCGTGAAACCCGCCCCTCTACGCCAATTGACCAACCGGAATCCGCCATGGCCGTTCCGGCTCGCTGAAGCTTCCATTCCCCAGCGGCCGTCCCGTCATGCCGGGCGGTCTCCCTCGATCATACGGCGCCGGGCCCGCGATCGGGGGGCCTGTGGCGTACTCCATGTGCGGCCGAGCCCCTGATCAGGGCTCCGTCACGGGAGGCCACTCACGCCTCGCCGGCACCCCGCGTCTCGCCGAGCACATGAAGCTGCGTGGCCACAGAGTGGTACGCCGGGAGCTCGGCAGCCGCGGCCTCCAGCTTCAGCAGCGCGTCCAGGGCACCGGGCTCGGTGTCCACGAGCACACCGGGGACAAGGTCGGCGAAGACCCGCACCCCGTGCACCGCGCCGACGTCCAGGCCCGCGCCCTCGACGAACGCCGTGAGCTGCTCGGCGGTGAAGCGGTGCGGGACGGGGTCGGCGGCGCCCCAGCGGCCGTTCGGGTCGGCGAGGGCCTGGCGGGCCTCCGTGAAGTGACCGGCGAGGGCGCGCGCGAGGACGGCACCGCCGAGTCCGGCGGCGAGCAGGCTGAGGACGCCCTCGGGGCGCAGCGCGGCCACCACCGTGCGGACACCCTCGGCGGGGTCCTCGAGGTACTCCAGGACGCCGTGGCACAGCACCGCGTCGTAGCCGCCGCGCTCGACCACGTCGAAGAGGCCGTGCGCGTCGCCCTGGACGCCCTTCACACGGTCGGCGACACCGGCCTCGGCGGCGCGGCGCTCCAGCGCGAACAGCGCGTTCGGGCTGGGGTCGACGACCGTGACGCGGTGGCCGAGGCGGGCGACGGGCACCGCGAAGTTGCCGCTGCCGCCTCCGGTGTCGAGGACGTCCAGCGCGTCCCGACCCGTGGCCTTGACCCGGCGGTCGAGGGCGTCCTGAAGGACGTCCCAGACCACGGCGGTACGGAGGGAGGCGCGGGGGCGGCTCGGGTCCGACACGGCAGTTGACTCCTCGGCGCGGCACCGCCTGTGCACGGCGGAGCGAACGGGCTGCCTCCCCGGCCCGGAGGCGGGCGGAGGGAGGGCTTCAGGCGCCCTCCACCCTATTGCCTCCGGTGCCGTACCCGGTGATGTGTCTCGCGCGGCGGAACACCGCCGGCTCACCCGGCGCGGCCCCCGGGCTGCTCCGGGTCCTGGCGCGGCTGGGGCAGGACCGGCTGGAGGACGAGCATCCGCTCCACCAGGCGGAGGAACATCGCCACGTCGCGTATGAGGTCGTCGGCGTCCCGGCGGGTCGCCGCGCCCTGGATGCCCGCCTCGGCCCGGGCGCGGCGCCGGGCACCGGAGGCGAACAGGGCGCTCCACTCGGCGAGTTCGGGTGCTATCTCGGGAAGTACTTCCCAGGCGCTGCGGATGCGGGCGCGGCGCCGGGCCGTGGGTTCCGGCTGGACGCGCGCGGCGAGTACCGCGGCGGCGGTGCGCAGGGCGGCGAGGTGGGCCGTCGCGTAACGCTCGTTCGGCGTTTCGAGGACGGCCGCCTCGTCCAGTCCGGCGCGGGCCTGGGCGAGCAGGTCGAGGGCGGCGGGCGGGGCCGTGGCCCGGCGGAGCACGGGGTGTACGTCGCTCGCCGGGCCGGTCAGTGAGGGGGCAGGGCCGGGGGCGCGGCGCCGACGGGCGGCGGCTGCGGACGAGTTGGCCATGACGAACCTCCTGTCGTCTGTGTGACGGCACTGGTGCCGTATGTGCCCATCGTGAGGTATGGCACTGACAATCCGTTCTGACCTGCGCTTTTGCTTCGATCGAAGGTTCGGGTTAGTTTTTGCACTGACCAGTCAGTTCAAATAGTTCGGCAACAAGGGATGGGGAACCGTGGGTGGGGTCGGAGTCACGGCCGAGGACTTCGGGGTCAAGGGGCCGCGCGGCTGGGCGTTCCGGGGGATCTCCCTGGACGCCGGGCCCGGGTCGCTGATCGCCGTCGAGGGGCCGTCGGGGTCCGGGCGTACGAGCCTGCTGCTCGCGCTCACCGGGCGCATGAAGGCGTCCGAAGGGACCGCCCGCGTGGGCGCGTTGACGCTGCCGAAGCAGTCGGCCGCCGTACGGCGGGTCGGCGCGCTGGCCAATGTCGCCGGGGTCACCGACCTCGATCCGGCACTGACCGTCGGGGAGCATCTGCGTGAACGGGCCGTGCTGCAACTGCGGTTCGGGGACTCCGTGCGCGAGCTGCTGCGGCCCCGGTCCGAGCGGGCGGTCGAGACGGGACTGCGGATCGAGGACGCCGTCACCGCCGCCGGCTTCGACCCCGAGGCGCTGCCCAAGGGTGCCCGGACCGCCGTACGGGATCTGGAACGGCCGCAGGAGTTGCGGCTGTCCATCGCGCTGGCGCTCATCGGGCGGCCGGCCCTGCTCGCCGTGGACGACGTCGATCTCAAGCTCTCGGACGACGAACGGGCCGAGATCTGGGACCTGTTGAGGTCCCTCGCGGATTCCGGAACGACTGTCGTGGCAGTGTCCGCCGAAGGAACGGAGAAGGCCGATGCACGCGCCACGACTGGCCGCGCTTGAGCTACGGCGTTTCGGCCGGGGCAAGCTGCCGCGCGCCGCGCTCGTCGCCCTCCTGCTGCTGCCGCTGCTGTACGGCGCGCTGTACCTGTGGTCCTTCTGGGACCCCTACGGCCGTCTGGACCGTATCCCCGTGGCGCTCGTCAACGACGACAAGGGCGTCACCGCCGACGGGAAGAAGCTCGCCGCCGGCGACACCATCACCCAAGGGCTGCTCGACAGCAGGACGTTCGAGTGGCACGAGGTGAGTGCGGCCACCGCGCGGAAGGGCGTCGAGGACGGCACGTACTACTTGTCGTTGACCATGCCGGCCGACTTCAGCCGGCGCATCGCCTCCAGTGCGGGCGACTCCCCCGAGACGGGCGCGCTCCAGGTGCGCACGAACGACGCGAACAACTACATCGTCGGGCAGATCTCCCGGACGGTGTTCAGCGAGGTGCGCTCGGCCGCGTCCACCAAGGCCTCGCGGACCTTCCTGGACCGGATCTTCGTGTCGTTCTCCGACATCCACGGCCAGACCGTGAAGGCGGCCGACGGCGCCGACAGGCTCAAGGGCGGGATCGGTACGGCCGAGGCGGGCTCCAAGGATCTCGCGGACGGCCTGAAGGACGCCAAGAAGGGCAGCGGGAAGCTCTCCACGGGCCTGAAGAAGCTCGACACGGGCGCGGGCGACCTGGAGGACGGTTCGCAGCAGGTGGCGGCAGGGACGCAGACCCTCGCGAACACGGTCAACGGGGTCGCCGACAAGGTGGGGCCCTTCCTGAAGGACAACGAGAAGACCATCGGGGACACGGCCCAGTTGGTCGCCGACTCGGCCAGGACGATCCGCGCCAACCTGGGCACCCTGGTGAAGGCGGCCCCGGTCGCCGCCAAGGGCGCGCACGCGGCCTCGGACACCCTGGACGACGTCTACAGGGCGCGCTGCGAAACCGCCGTCCTCGACGACGCGGCCTGCCCCGACCTGAAGAAGGCCGCCCAGGCAGCCTCGGACGTGGCGAAGGTCGCCGACGACGTCAACAGCCTGGTGGCCGACCAGAACGGCGACCTGAAGAAGCTCGACACGAACCTGCGCACCCTCCAGACGCAGGCCCAGGCTCTCGCCGACCGCGCACCGCACCTCTCCGAGGACCTCGACGACGCGGTGGCCAGGATCAACAAGCTGAACGCGGGTGCGGGGAAGGTCGCCGCGGGCGCCAAGACGCTGCACACCGGGCTCGGCACGGCCAAGACCGGCGCGACCGCCCTGGACACCGGGGTCGGCAAGCTGAAGACGGGCGCCGTGGACCTCAGCGGCGGCCTGTACAAGCTCGTCGACGGCTCCGGGAAGCTCGCCGGCGGACTGCACGACGGCGCGGCCCAGATCCCCGACTACGACAAGCAGGACCGCGACCAGCGCACCGGGGTCATGGCCGACCCGGTCCAACTGGCCTCCCAGGACCTGCACAAGGCGCCCAACTACGGCACTGGATTCGCCCCGTACTTCATCCCGCTGTCCCTGTGGGTGGGCGCGATGGTCGCGTACATGCTGATCGCGCCCATGAACCGGCGCGCGCTCGCCGCCGGTGCCCCGGCCCGCCGGATCGCGCTCGCGGGCTGGCTTCCGGTGGTGGCGGTCGGGGTGCTCCAGACGGCGGCCCTGATGGCCGTACTGCACTGGGCGATCGGTCTGCAGATGACGCACGCGGCCGGCACGGTCGGCTTCCTGTTCCTGGTGACGGCGTGCTTCGCGGCACTCGTGCAGTGGCTGAACGCGCGCTTCGGGGCGGCGGGCCGGATCCTCGTACTCGCCCTGCTGATGCTCCAGTTGACGTCGGCGGGCGGCACCTACCCGGTGCAGACCAGCCCGGGTTTCTTCAACGCGATCCACCCCTTCCTGCCGATGAGCTACGTCGTCGAGGCCCTACGGAGGCTCATCACGGGCGGCGGCCTGGAACCCGTGTGGCACGCGTGCGTGGTGCTCGTCGCCTTCACCGCGGGGGCACTCGCGCTGACCGCATTGTCGGCGCGCCGCCGCCAGATGTGGACACTGGACCGGCTGCATCCGGAGCTGAGCCTGTGACCTCGTCCAGGACCTCGACACCCGTGCCCACCGCAGGAGCCGGGCCTGTGACAATCAAGCCCATGGAAAGCAGCAGCACCCCGTCGGGCGGCAGCACGCGCCGCGAGGCCACCCGGCAGAAGCTCTACGAGGCAGCCGTCACGCTCATCGCCGAACAGGGCTTCTCGGCCACCACGGTGGACGAGATCGCCGAGCGTGCCGGGGTCGCGAAGGGCACCGTCTACTACAACTTCGCGAGCAAGTCCGTCCTCTTCGAGGAGCTGCTGCGACACGGAGTGGGCCTTCTCACCGCATCCCTGAGGGAGGCCGCCGAGCAGACCGCGCGGGACGGCGGCAGCAAGGTGGACGCCCTGGACGCGATGATCCGCGCGGGCCTCGGCTTCATCGCCCGCTACCCGTCCTTCACACAGCTCTACGTGGCCGAGCTCTACCGCACCAACCGCGCCTGGCAGTCCACGCTCATGGTGGTGCGCCAGCAGGTGAACGCGGCCATCGAGGACGTGCTGCACGCGGGCGTGGCGAACGGCGAGTTCAGCCCTGAGATCGATGTCCGGCTGACCGCGGCGGCGCTGGTCGGGATGGTCCTGGTGGCCGCTCTGGACTGGCAGTCCTTCCAGCCGGAGCGCTCCCTGGACGACGTCCACTCGGCGCTGTCCCGGCTGCTCCAGGGGCGGGTCAGCGGGGGCCGCTGAGGGCACACACAGAAGCGCCGGTCCGTTGTGGCCGCGTCCCCCGCGGGCCGCCCCGAACCGGCGCTCCCTTGTGCTTCCCCCGTACGTTCCCCCTGTTGGAACCCCCGTCAGTCAGTCCCCCTGGGTTCCCCCGTGCCTCGCTTCCGCCGATGTTCCGGCGGAAGGAGCGGCCAAGGGCGCGGGCCCCGTTCCGCCGCCCCGTGTCGGCGGTACCGGAGCCGCGCCCCTTTCCGTGTCTCCAACTCTCTCGTTCGCGCAGGTCGCGGCCCATCCGCGCGCGTACTCATCTCACTCCCTAGGTACGCATACTCAGCCGTGCGCACTCAGGCCCAGGACGCCCTGTTGCCGAGTGGTTACTATCGCCCCCGTGTCCGTACTCCCCCTGGTCTTCACCAGCGGCTGGGCCAGCGGCATCAACGCCTACGCGGTGGTGCTGCTGCTCGGTGTCTTCGGCGCGACCGGGGTGAGCGACGCCGTCCCCGAGTCGCTGCAACGCCCTGAGGTCCTCGTCACAGCGGCCGTGCTGTTCCTGTGCGAGGCGGTCGCCGACAAGATCCCCTACGTCGACTCGATGTGGGACTCCGTGCACACCCTGATCCGGCCGGCCGCCGGGGCATGGGTCGGCGCGGTGCTCGCCGGACACAGCGGATCGTTGAACGATGTGGCGGCGGGACTGATCGGCGGCTCCACGGCGCTCGCCAGCCACACGGTCAAGGCCGGGACGCGGATGGCGATCAACACCTCGCCGGAGCCGTTCAGCAACGTGATCATGAGTCTCGCGGAGGACCTCGGGGTCGGCGGGATCGTCGCGTTCGCGATGTTCCATCCGCAGGCGGCGGCGATCATCGCGGCCGTACTGCTGGCGGCCGGGCTGACGGTCCTGTTCTTCCTGGTCTCGCGGATCCGCCGCTTCCTGCGCCGCCGGGCCCAGCGCAGGGAGGAGAAACGGCTGGCCGCGCAGGTGGGAGGGCCGCCGGACCGGCCGCCGTGGTGACGGCCCGTGACCGGACTGTCGGTGGCGGCCGATAAAGTCGCAGGCATGGCACGGATTGCGGTGATCGGCGCCGGCATGGGCGCGATGGCGGCCGCTGCCCGGCTGGCCGTCGCGGGCCACCGGGTGGCGGTGTACGAGCGTACGGAGACGTACGGCGGTGCGGTGCGCCGCTTCGAGCGGGACGGCTTCTCCTTCGACACCGGCCCCGGGCTGCTGCCCGTGCCCGCGGTCTACCGCGACCTGTTCGTCAAGACCGGCAAGGAGCCGCTGGAGGACCTGGTCGAGCTGGTCCAGGTGGACCCGTCCTCGCGGCACGTCTTCGCGGACGGCACGGAGGTGTCGCTGCCGAACGCCTCCCGCGCGGGCGTCGTCGCGGCCCTGGACGAGGCGTTGGGCGGCGGCGCGGGGCAGCGCTGGGGCGACTTCCTGATCCGGGCCCGCGAGGCCTGGGACCGCACCCGCAGGCCCCTCCTGGAGGAGCCCCTGTGGCCCAACTGGTCGGTGCTGGCGGACCAGGAGCCCTATCCGGCGGTCCCGCACAAGAAGCTGCTGCGCACCCGCCGGGCGAGCACCCTCGCCGAGATCGGCACCTGGGAGCTGCGCGACGACCGCCTGACGGCCCTCCTGGAGAGCCACGCCCTCGCGTACGGCCTCGAACCCCGCTCCACTCCGGCGAGCGCGGCTGTGCTGCCGTACATGGAGCACGCCTTCGGTACCTGGTATGTGCGGGGCGGCATACGGGAGTTGGCGCGCGCGGTGTACGAGCGGTGTCTGGCGCGGAAGGTCGAGTTCGTCTTCGGGGCCGAGGTCACCCGGGTCCTGGAGAAGGACGGGCGGGCGGCGGGAGCTGAGCTGGCCGACGGGACCGTGGTCGACGCGGACCATGTCGTCGCCGACGTGGACCCGGTGCGCCTGTGGGCCCTGACGGAACATCCGCTGGACGAGGACGGTGACGTACGCGCCGACCGGGTCTCGCCCAGGCCCGCACGCCTGACGCTGCTGCTGGCCCTGCGCGGCCCGCGCGAGGCCGGAGCCGTCCATCGGACGGTGGTCCACGCCCCGGACCGCGAGGCGGAGTTGGACTTCCTGGCCTCCCCGGGCGGCGACGAACCCCGTTGCCCCACGGTGACGGTGCTGCGCCCCGACGACCCCGCGCTGCGGCCGGACGGTGAGCACGAGTCGGCGGTGGTGTCCGCGGTGCTGTCGGGCGAGGCCGGCTGGGGGGAGGAGGGCACGGTCCGGCGGTACACCGACTTCCTCCTCAAGGCCGCCGAGTCCGCCGTACCGGGTCTGCGGGAGCGCCTGCTCTGGCACGAGGTGCGCACCCCCGATCACACGGAGGACGAGACGGGCGCCCACTTCGGTGCTGTGCCCGCCCCGTCGCTCGCCGCCGGCCGGGGTCGTTTCCTGCACCCCTCGAACACCACACGTCTGCCCGGTCTCTACCGCGTCGGCGGCTGGGCCCACCCCGGTGGCGGGCTCCCGCACGCCGGTATGTCGGGGGCGCTGGTGGCCGGACTGATCGTGGAGGGACCGCAGTTCAGAGGGTCTCAGTAGTCTTCAGAAACGGTACTGCTCGTCGTAGCCGGGGCCCGACTGCGGCTGCTGCTGTTGCTGCTGGCCGTCGCCCTGGTAGTACTGCTGGTCCGCCGGGAGTTCGCCGCCGTAGGTCTCGTCGTTGCGCTGCTGCGGGACCCACACACCGTCGGCCGGGGTCTCGCCGACATAGCCGCCGTTGCCGTACTGGTCCTGCGTGTAGCCCTGTTGGGGATACTGCTGCTGGCCGTCGTAGCCCGTGTCGTACGTGGCGCCGCCGTAGGTCTGGGTGCCGATGTACGGGTCGGAGTAGGCCGCGTACTGCTGCTGGCCGGTCGTGTCGTAGCCGTACTGCTGCTGGTCGTAGCCCGTGTAGGTGTCGTAGCCGTACTGCTGCTGGTCGGCCGCCGAGTAGGCCTGGTCCTGGGTCTGGCCGGCCGCCGCTGCCGCGTAGGCCTGGTCCGTGCCCGCGTAGTTGGGGTCGGCGGCGTTCGCGTAGGCGGTGGCGCTGTAGACGCCGTAGGAGCCGGTGTCGTCCGGCAGGGGCTGTGGCTCGTAGACCGAGGTGGTCTCGGCGGCCGTGGGGTCGAGCGGGCGGCTCGGGGTGAAGACGTCGTCGCGGTCGTAGTCGTCGTCCGCGCCGAAGTCGGACTTGTTCTGGCCGTACTCCTGGAAGGCGGGCTGAGAGCCGGTCGAGTCGAGACCGGAGGCGTCGAGGCCCGGGTCCTGCTCGTCCGGTTCGCCGCCGCGGCGCATGAAGCCGCCGACGCCCGGTCGACCGGAGACCGCCCAGCCGGCTTCGAAGCCGCGGCGGAACGAAAGGGTGACGTAGGTCTGGCCGATGGCGAAGGCCACCGCGCCCAGTCCGATCACGACTACGGAGGGCATGAGGACGCCGAGCACGACGCCCAGGAAGCCGACGAAGGCGAGCAGTCGCCAGCGCAGTCGCGCCTTGTACTGCAGCAGCACCTCGCCGAGCAACCACAGTGCGACGATGCCGAACGCGATGTAGAGGACCGTCCAGCCCATGTACGCCCCTCTCCCAGTGGCCGCTACGCAGTGTGTCGTATGTCCGGGCGGCCGGTCTAGGCCTGCGGTGGGTGGTGCAGGCCCAGGTTCTCGTAGATTTCCAGCGTCGCCGTGGAGTTGTTGAGCGTGATGAAGTGCAGTCCGGGCACTCCCTCGGCCAGCAGCCGGGCGCAGAACTCCGTGGCGAAGTCGATTCCGATCGAGCGTACAGCCGCCGGATCGTCTTTGGCTGTGAGGATTCGCTCTTTCAGAGCGTCCGGGATGACGGCGTTGCTGAGCTGCGGCAACCGTTCCAGCATCCGCACGCTGGTCACCGGCATGACCTCGGGGATGACCGGTGTGGCACAGCCTGCCGCCTCGACGCGGTCGCGCAGGCGAAGGTAGGACTCCGGGCGGAAGAACATCTGGGTGATCGCGTAGTCGGCGCCGGCCCGGCACTTGTCGACGAAGTGCCGGACGTCCGTGTCCCAGTCCGGGGAGCGCGGGTGCAGCTCCGGGAAGGCGGCGACGCCGACGCAGAAATCGCCCGACTCCTTGATGAGCCGGACCAGTTCGGCCGCGTACGTCAGGCCCTGCGGGTGCGCCACCCAGTCGGCCATGGGGTCGCCGGGCGGGTCACCGCGCACGGCGAGGATGTTGCGGATCCCGGCGTCGGCGTACTGGCCGATGATGTTGCGCAGTTCGGCGACGGAGTGGTCGACCGCGGTGAGGTGGGCGACCGGGGTGAGCGTGGTGTCGGCGACGATCTGCTCGGTCTCCTTGACGGTGCCCGCGCGGGTCGAACCGCCGGCGCCGTAGGTCACGGAGACGAAGTCGGGGGCGACCGCCTCGACCCTCCGCAGCGCGCTCCACAGGCTTCGCTCACCCTTGGGGGTCTTCGGCGCGGAGAACTCGAACGAGTACGTGTTCTTGCCGGTCGCGAGCATGTCGCGCACCTTCCGTGCGCGATCAGTCCTGGTGGATGCGATTCCGAAGGCCATACCCGCAGGTTAGTCAGGGGACGGCGGTCACCCAACCGGAACCGGAAATTTGCCTGATTTGTCGTCCTCTTGTCCACCCACCGGACAACAGCGCGACACCCGGACGGCTCTCAGAGCTGCCGCAGCCGCTTCGCGAACTCGGCCGCCGCCGCGCCCGGGTCGTCGGCCTCGGTGATCGCCCGTACGACGACGACCCGGCGGGCGCCCGCTTCGAGCACCTCGTCGAGGTTGCCGAGGTCGATGCCGCCGATGGCGAACCAGGGGCGGTCGGTGCCCAGGGCGGCCGTGTACCGGACCAGGTCGAGGCCGGGGGCGTGGCGGCCGGGCTTGGTGGGGGTCGGCCAGCACGGGCCGGTGCAGAAGTAGTCCACGCCCTCCTGGACGGCGGCCGCGGCGGCCTCCGCCTCCGCGTGCGTGGAGCGGCCGATCAGGACGGCGTCGCCGAGGATCGCGCGGGCCGCGGGGACCGGGAGGTCGCCCTGGCCCAGGTGCAGTACGTCGGCGCCGGCGGCGTGGGCGACGTCCGCGCGGTCGTTGACCGCGAGCAGCCGGCCGTGCCGGGCGCAGGCGTCGGCGAACACCTGGAGGTGCTCCAGCTCCTCGGCGGCCTCCATGCCCTTGTCGCGCAGCTGCACGATGTCGACCCCGCCCGCCAGGACCGCGTCCAGGAACTCGGCGAGGTCGCCCTGGTGTCTGCGGGCGTCCGTGCAGAGGTAGACCCGGGCGTCGGCGAGTTCCGCGCGTACGGCGGCTGCGGTGTCGGGCATGGCGGTGTCCCCCGTTGTCGTTCGTCGTCGGTGCGCGGTGGTGCCGTGTACGGGCCGCGGGCGGGCGCGCCGCGGCCCGTACACCGGTCGGTCGTCCGGGTCAGCCGGTCGTCCGGGTCAGACGGCGAGCGCCTGGGCGCGGCGCTTCACCTCCGTGCCGCGATTCTCGCTCAGGGCCTGCGCGGGGGTGCCGGGCAGGCTGGGGTCGGGGGTGAAGAGCCATTCCAGCATCTCTTCGTCGGAGAAGCCGTCGTCCCTCAGGAGCGTCAGGGTCCCGGTGAGGCCCTTGACGACCTTCTGCTCGGCCCCGTCGATGAAGGCGGCGGGGACGTGCAGCGCGCGGTTCTCACCACGCCGTACGGCGATGACTTGGCCCTCCTTGACCAGCTGCCGCACGCGTGTCACCTCGACATCGAGCATCTCTGCGATGTCGGGCAGCGTGAGCCAGGCGGGGACGAGAGCATCGATCTTTGCGTCAATCTCGGTCACGTAAACAGCGTGCCATCCCGGACTGACAGTCGGAAGCCGGGCCGGTCCGACTCGGGGTCACGAACTAGGCGATAGCCGCCTTCATCGGGAGAGACGGGTCGGCCAGCGGCCCGGTATTCATCGGGGTGCCCGACTCGATCAGGCGGCGGCCCTGGGCCAGGTCACGGGGGCGGCCGACCGCGAGAAGGGCCACCAGACGGTCCCCGCGCAGCCAGCAGACGGTCCAGGCCGGGGTGGCCGGGTCACCGCGCCACAGGATCGTGTCGGCGGACGCGTGGTGGCCGACGTACTGGACGAAGCGGCCGAACTGCTCGGACCAGAAGTACGGCACCGGGTCGTAGACCGCCGGGGTCTGGCCGACGATGTTCGCGGCGACCGTGCGCGGGCCCTGGAGGGCGTTGTCCCAGTGGTGGACGAGAAGTCGCTCGCCGTACCTTCCCGAAGGGAAGGAGGCGCAGTCGCCGACCGCGTACACGTCCGGCACCGAGGTGCGCAGCCGGTCGTCGGCCACGACCTCGCGGTGGGCGCCCAGCTCGATGCCGGAGTCCGCGAGCCAGCCGGTGGCGGGGCGGGCGCCGATGCCGACCACGACGGCTCCGGCGGGCAGCCGGGTGCCGTCGTCGAGGACCACGGCGCCGGGTTCGACGCGCTCCACGCGCGTGTGGGTGCGCAGTACGGCTCCCGCGTCCGCGTACCAGGCGGCCATCGGCGTGGCCACCTCGGCGGGCAGGGCGCCGGCGAGCGGCCGGTCGGCGGCTTCCACGACGGTCACGGCGCAGCCCGCCTCGCGCGCGGCGGTGGCGAACTCGGCGCCGATCCAGCCCGCGCCGACGACCACGATGTCGTGCTGCCGCGCGAGCACCGGCCGCAGCCGCTCGGCGTCGTCCAGGGTGCGCAGCAGGTGCACCCCGGGGATGGCGTCGGCGCCCGGGAGTTGGATCGGCTCGGCGCCGGTGGCGAGGACGAGGACGTCGTAGGGCACCGGGCCCTCGGCGGTGTCCAGTTCATGGTCTCCGGGGCGCAGGCCCACCACTTCGCGGCCGAGCCGGAGTTCGATGCCGAGTGCCTCGAAGTCGACGTCGAAGGCGGAGCCCTCGGCCTTGCCGAGCAGCACGGCCTTGGACAGCGGGGGCCGGTCGTAGGGCTGATGGGGTTCGGCGCCGAGAAGGGTGACGGTGCCGGTGAAGCCCTGTTCGCGCAGGGCGACCGCGGTCTGCACCCCGGCCATGCCCGCGCCGACGACGACCACGCGCCGTCCCGTCCCCACGACCTGTTCCGGTGTCTGCTCGCTCATCCGATCACCATAGACACCTGACAAATCGTCAGGCAGGGGGTCGTTCAGTGACCTGTTCCACAACACTCGTCCCGCTGCCCGGCTGCGACTCCCACTCCCAGGTCTCGTCGAGGCGGACACGACCGTCGGACAACTCGACCACTTCGGACACACAGTGCCCGGAGGACGTCGTCCCGTCCGTCTTCAGCTGTACGTACCGGAAGTCGAGGCGGTCCCCCGCGCGCGTGCCGACGAGATGTCCGCGGACGACGTCGCCGCCCGTGTACTCGGCCCAGATCTCGCCGTCCTTCTCGTGGTAGGCGAACCGGGTGCGGGTGCCGACCTGACCGGGTGCCTGGTCCGCGACCGGGGCGAGGACGAGACCGTCGAGCGAGCGGGCCATGGACGGAGGCTCCCTTACTGGGACATGGGGTACGGGCTAGGGTGGCCAACGTACAAGCACTCGCGGGAGTCCGGACGCACCGGGCTGAGAGGGAGGCTGGCGGCCTCCGACCGTACGAACCTGATCCGGGTCATGCCGGCGAAGGGAGGGGCTGGACGCCCATGCCTACACGTACGTCAGACGTCCTCGTCGTCGGGGGCGGGATCATCGGCCTGGTCACGGCCTGGCGGGCCGCGCAACGCGGGTTCGCCACCGCCGTCGTGGACCCCGAGCCGGGCGGCGGGGCCGCGCAGGTGGCCGCCGGGATGCTGGCCGCCGTCACGGAACTGCACTACGGCGAACAGACCCTGCTCGCCCTCAACCTGGCCTCGGCGCAGCGCTATCCGGACTTCGCGGCCGAGCTGACCGACCTCACCGGCCTCGACCTCGGCTACCGGCGCTGCGGCACCCTCGCCGTCGCGCTGGACGCCGACGACCGCGCCCACCTCCGTGAACTGCACGCCCTGCAGCGGCAGTCGGGGCTGGACTCCGAGTGGCTGTCGGGGCGCGAGTGCCGGCGCCTGGAGCCGATGCTCGCGCCGGGGGTGCGCGGGGGGCTCCGGGTCGACGGGGACCACCAGGTCGACCCGCGGCGGCTGACGCGGGCGCTGGTGGCCGCGTGCGAGCGTGCCGGGGTGGCCCTCCACCGGACGTGGGCCGAGCGGCTCACGGTGGGTCAGGACCGCGCCACGGGGGTCGTCACGCGCGAGGGGGACGTGCTGGGCGCGGACCAGGTGGTGCTCGCCGGCGGCAGCCTCAGCGGACGGCTGGCCGGGGTCCCCGACGACGTCCTGCCGCCCGTACGGCCCGTGAAGGGACAGGTGCTGCGGCTGACCGTGCCGGAGCGGTACGCGCCGTTCCTGAGCCGGACGGTGCGGGCCGTGGTGCGCGGCAGCCAGGTCTATCTGGTGCCGCGCGAGAACGGCGAACTGGTCGTCGGCGCGACCAGCGAGGAACTGGGCTGGGACACCACGGTGACCGCCGGCGGTGTCTACGAACTGCTGCGCGACGCCCACGAGTTGGTCCCCGGGATCACCGAACTGCCGCTCACCGAGACCCGGGCGGGCCTGCGCCCCGGCTCCCCCGACAACGCGCCCCTGCTCGGCCCGACCGCACTCCCTGGGCTGCTGCTGGCCACCGGGCACTACCGCAACGGCGTACTGCTCACGCCGGTCACCGGTGACGCCCTCGCACACGCGCTGGCCACCGGTGAACTCCCGGACGAGGCAAGCCCGTTCACCCCGAAGCGGTTCGCCCGCACAGAACACACGGCACTTGTGGAGCAGCCCGCATGAACGTCTCCGTCAACGGGGAGCCCCGGGTGATCCCACTCGGCACGGCTCTCGACGCCCTGGTGCGCACCCTGGCCCCGTCGCCCTCCGGGGTGGCCGCCGCCCTCAACGAAACCGTCGTCCCGCGCGCGGAGTGGCCCTCGACCTCCCTCTCCGAGGGGGACCGCGTCGAGGTCCTCACCGCCGTCCAAGGAGGCTGACCCATGGCCGACGACCCCTTCGTCCTCGGTGGTACGTCCTTCACGTCCCGGCTGATCATGGGCACCGGGGGCGCGCCCAGCCTCGACGTCCTGGAGCGCGCGCTGGTGGCCTCCGGGACGGAACTCACGACCGTCGCGATGCGACGCGTGAACCCTTCGGTGCACGGTTCGGTGCTGTCCGTCCTGGAGCGGCTCGGCATCCGGGTGCTGCCCAACACCGCGGGCTGCTTCACGGCGGGCGAGGCGGTGCTGACGGCCCGGCTGGCGCGGGAGGCGCTCGGGACGGCACTGGTCAAACTTGAGGTGATCGCGGACGAGCGCACGTTGCTCCCTGATCCGATCGAACTGCTCGACGCGGCCGAGACCCTGGTCGACGACGGCTTCACGGTGCTGCCGTACACGAACGACGATCCCGTGCTGGCGCGGAAGCTGGAGGACGTCGGGTGCGCGGCGATCATGCCGCTGGGATCGCCGATCGGTTCCGGGCTCGGGATCCGCAATCCGCACAACTTCCAGCTGATCACCGAGCACGCGCGCGTACCGGTGATTCTGGACGCGGGGGCCGGTACGGCGTCCGACGCGGCGTTCGCGATGGAGCTGGGGTGCGCGGGGGTGATGCTCGCCTCGGCGGTGACGCGGGCGCAGGAGCCGGTGCTGATGGCCTCCGGCATGCGGAGTGCGGTGGAGGCGGGGCGGTTGGCGTTCCGGGCGGGGCGTATCCCCCGCAGGCACTTCGCCGAGGCGTCTTCTCCTGCGGAGGGGCTGGCGCGGCTGGACCCGGAGCGCCCGGCCTTTTGATCTCCCACCCGCGCACCGCCCGTCTGCGGTCGGCTGAAAAGTGGACACCTCCTGCGGGGGTGCCTCGCCGTCGGCGGCCGTCCGTGCGTGCGATCCGTCGAAAAGCGGACCTCACCTGTGAAGGTGCCTCGCCGCCGGCTGCCGCCCGTGCGTGCGATCCGTCACAGGTCCGCTGCAGTAAAGCCCCGATCCTGGCCGAAAAGGGGGCGCTGTCTGCCTCGGCTCGTACACTCACCTGCGTGGATACGACCCTTCATGACCCTCTCGTCGGGCAGTTGCTCGACGGCCGCTATCGCGTCGACGCGCGGATCGCCGTCGGCGGGATGGCCACGGTCTACCGGGCCGTGGACACCCGCCTGGACCGGGTTCTCGCACTCAAGGTGATGCACCCGACGCTGGCGGCCGACGCCTCCTTCGTGGACCGTTTCATCCGCGAGGCCAAGTCGGTGGCGCGGCTGGCGCATCCGAACGTGGTGCAGGTCTTCGACCAGGGCGCCCAGGGGGCGTACGTCTATCTGGCGATGGAGTACGTCGCCGGCTGCACCCTGCGGGACGTGCTGCGCGAGCGCGGGGCGCTGCAGCCGCGGGCCGCGCTGGACATCCTGGAGCCGGTGCTGGCCGCGCTGGGTGCCGCGCACCGGGCCGGGTTCGTGCACCGGGACATGAAGCCGGAGAACGTGCTCATAGGGGACGACGGCCGGGTCAAGGTCGCCGACTTCGGGCTGGTCCGGTCCGTGGACACGGTCACCAGCACCACGGAGAACGTGCTCGGCACGGTCTCGTATCTCGCGCCGGAGCAGATCGAGGGCGGCACGGCGTCCCCCCGGGTCGACGTGTACGCGTGCGGTGTCGTCCTGTACGAGATGCTCACCGGCCAGAAGCCGCACGACGGGGACTCCCCCGCGATCGTGCTCTACAAGCATCTGCACGAGGACGTCCCGCCGCCCTCGGCCCTCGTGCCGGGGCTGGCGTACGAGCTGGACGAGCTGGTCGCCACGGCCACCGCGCGCACGCCGGACATCCGGCCGTACGACGCGGTCTCGCTGTTCGGTCTGGTCCGCGAGGCGCGGGCGGGGCTGAGCGACGAGCAGTTGGACGCGGTGCCACCGCAGGCGCTGACCTCGGAGCATCCCGACTCCGAGAACCGTACGAGTGTGATCCCGCGCTCGCTGACCGTGCCGCGTCCGCTGCCGGTCAACGAGGACGACGAGCGCGGTGACCCGTTCAACCGGACCAGCCGGTTCGAGAGCGGGCCGCCGCTGCCGCCCCGGCGGCGCGACGCGCGGCGGCCCCGGCGCGGGCTGCTGGCGATCATCGCCGCCGTGCTGCTGATCATCGGGGTCGGGACGGGCGTCTGGTACATCAACTCCGGCCAGTTCACCAAGGTCCCGCCGCTCCTCGCGAAGACCGAGGCGCAGGCGAAGGAGCGGCTCCAGGAGGCCGGTCTCGACGTCAAGTCGGTCAAGCACGCCTACAGCGACACCGTGAAGCGCGGCACGGTCATCAGCACCGACCCGGTGGCCGGCGCCCGTATCCGGGACAACGACTCGGTGGCCCTGACCATCTCGGACGGACCCGAGACCGTGAAGGTGCCCGATCTGACGGGCTACGCCCTGGCCAGGGCGCGGGCCCTGCTCAAGACGGACGGGCTGGCGGCCGGCATGGTCACCAGGGAGTTCAGCGACGATGTCCCCAAGGGCTTCGTGATCAGCACGGATCCCGAGGCGGGCACCGAGCGCCACGCGGGCTCCGCGATAGCGCTGACCGTCAGCAAGGGCAGCGCGGTCGACGTGCCGGACGTCACCGGTGAGGACCTGGACCAGGCGAAGTCGGACCTCCAGGAGGCCGGTCTCACGGTGAAGGTGTCGGACACCGAGGTCACCTCGGAGTACGACGCGGGCCAGGTCGCCCGGCAGACCCCGGCCGGCGACAGCCAGGCCGCCGCGGGCGACACGGTGACGCTGACCCTGTCCAAGGGCCCGGAGATGGTCGAGGTCCCGAACGTGGTCGGCGCGAGCGTGGACGCCGCGACCAAGCTCCTGGAGGAGTCCGGCTTCGAGGTCAAGGAGGACCGCGGACTGCTCGGCCTGTTCGGCGACACCGTCAAGAGCCAGTCCGTGGACGCGGGCGAGCAGGCTCCCAAGGGGTCGACGATCACGATCACCATCCGGTGACCGGGGCGGCACGCGCGCGTGACACCCTGGACGGGTGAGCAGCGCGTCCCCCTCCCGCATCCCTTCCCGCAACCCCGTCGGCGGCCATGTCCCGGTGGCCGGCGGTCTCCACTCCGTGGGGCTGTCCTACGCCCGTGAGCTGGCTGCCGAGACCGTGCAGGTCTTCGTCGCCAACCCGCGCGGCTGGGCGACACCGGCCGGGAACCCGCGCCAGGACGAGGAGTTCCGCGCGGTCTGCGAGGCCGAGTCCATCCCGGCGTACGTGCATGCCCCGTACCTGATCAACTTCGGCTCGCACACCGAGGCCACCGTGGAGAAGTCCGTCGAGTCGCTGCGGCACTCGCTGCGGCGGGGCCGGGAGATCGGCGCGCTCGGTGTGGTCGTGCACACCGGGAGTGCGACAGGCGGGCGGGAGCGGGCGGTGGCGCTGGCCCAGGTGCGGGAGCATCTGCTGCCGCTGCTCGACGAGTTGACCCACGACGACGACCCGTTCCTGCTGCTGGAGTCCACGGCCGGCCAGGGTTCCTCCCTCTGCTCCCGGACCTGGGACTTCGGGCCGTACTTCGAGGCGCTGGACGCCCATCCGAAGCTGGGCGTGTGCCTGGACACCTGCCACATCTTCGCCGCCGGGCACGATCTGACCGGTCCGAGCGGGATGCACCAGACGCTCGACCTGCTGGTGGACACGGTCGGCGAGGGACGGCTGAAACTGATCCATGCCAACGACTCCAAGGACGTCGTCGGCGCTCACAAGGACCGCCACGAGAACATCGGTTCCGGGCACATCGGCGAGGATCCGTTCCGCGCGCTGATGACCCACCCGGCGACCGAGGGCGTACCGCTGATCATCGAGACGCCCGGCGGCAGGGAAGGGCACGCGGCGGACGTGGAGCGGCTGAAGAAGCTCAGGGACTCGTAGCCGCGAAGGGGCTTACAGCTCCGGGCCCTCGCCGGGTCCCTCCTGGTACGAGTACCGCTGTTCCTTCCACGGGTCCCCGACGTTGTGGTACCCGCGTTCCTCCCAGAAGCCGCGCCGGTCGGCCGTCATGTACTCGACGCCCCGGACCCACTTGGGGCCCTTCCAGGCGTACAGGTGCGGGACGACCAGGCGGAGCGGGAAGCCGTGTTCCGCGGTGAGGAGTTCGCCGTCCTTGTGGGTGGCGAAGATGGTGCCGTCGGCGGCGAAGTCGGCGAGCCGGAGGTTGGCGCTGAAGCCGTACTCGGCCCAGACCATGACATGGGTGACGGCCGGTGACGGCGGGGCGGTCTCCAGGATGGTGCGGGCGGGGATGCCGCCCCATTCGGCGCCCAGCATGCTGAACTTCGTGACGCAGTGCAGATCGGCCACGACCGAGTCGTAGGGCAGCGCCGTGAACTCCTCGTGGTTCCAGCAGTGCTTCTCGCCGTCGGCGGTGGCGCCGAAGACGCTGAACTCCCAGCGCTCGGGGCGGAACTTGGGCACCGGGCCGTAGTGGGTGACCGGCCAGCCGCGCTGAAGTCGCTGGCCGGGCGGCAGCTCGGACTGTTCGACCCCTCTCTGACCCATGGCTCCATCCTGACAGACGGGGGGCGGTGCACATGACCGGCTCTGGGCGGATTCGGGCAACTCCTACTAAGCATGCACTTACTGGACGACGTCTTCGCGCCGGTGCAATCATGCGGCGCAACCCGCCAGTCCCCCCGTTTTGGAAGGAGCCTCTGCAATGCAGGGCGACCCCGAGGTCCTTGAATTCCTGAACGAGCAGCTCACCGGTGAGCTGACCGCGATCAACCAGTACTGGCTGCACTACCGCATCCAGGACAACAATGGCTGGACCAAGCTCGCCAAGTACACGCGTGAAGAATCCATCGACGAGATGAAGCACGCGGACAGGATCACCGAGCGCATCCTGATGCTCGACGGCCTGCCCAACTACCAGCGGCTGTTCCACGTCCGGGTCGGTCAGACGGTCACCGAGATGTTCCAGGCGGACCGGCAGGTCGAGGTCGAGGCGATCGACCGCCTCAAGCGGGGTATCGAGGTGATGCGCGCGAAGGGCGACGTCACGTCCGCGAACATCTTCGAGGACATCCTTGAGGACGAGGAGCACCACATCGACTACCTCGACACACAGCTCCAGCTGATCGAGCAGCTCGGCGAGGCGCTCTACATCGCGCAGCAGATCGAGCAGCCCAGCTAGGGTCCGCTACGCGGCTTCCTCCAGCTCGGCGAGGACCGGCTCGCCCTGGTCGGCCAGCTCACGGCGGGGGCAGGCGCCCCGGCCCAGCAGTGCCTGGATACGGCGTACGCACGACCCGCAGTCGGTGCCCGCCTTGCAGGCCGACGCTATCTGCCGGGGGGTGCAGGCACCGCCCTCCGCGTGCTTCGCGACCTGCGCCTCGGTCACACCGAAGCAGTTGCAGACGTACACGCGGGTCACCTCCCGGGCGGGTTCGAAATCAGTCGCGCCATCCCGACAATCGGTGAGGCTAACCTAACCTTACCCGCCGCGCAGGTCCCGCAAAAGTGCCGTGGGGCGGGGATCGTATGTGATCCCCGCCCCACGGCACTCTGCTGTAACAGGTGAAACGGTTACTGGTCCCTGTACATCTCGGCGACGAGGAAGGCCAGGTCGAGGGACTGGCTGCGGTTCAGGCGAGGGTCGCAGGCCGTCTCGTAGCGCTGGTGCAGGTCGTCGACGAAGATCTCGTCGCCGCCGCCCACGCACTCGGTGACATCGTCACCGGTGAGCTCGACGTGGATGCCGCCCGGGTGGGTGCCGAGGCCCTTGTGGACCTCGAAGAAGCCCTTCACCTCGTCGAGCACGTCGTCGAAGCGGCGGGTCTTGTGACCGGAGGCCGCCTCGTACGTGTTGCCGTGCATCGGGTCGGTGATCCAGGCGACGGTCGCGCCGGACGCGGTGACCTTCTCGACCAGCTCGGGCAGCTTGTCGCGGACCTTGTCCGCGCCCATCCGCACGATGAAGGTGAGCCGGCCCGGCTCGCGGTCCGGGTCGAGGCGCTCGATGTACTGCAGCGCGTCCTCGGCGGTCGTCGTCGGGCCGAGCTTGATGCCGATCGGGTTGCGGATCTGGGAGGCGAACTCGATGTGCGCGCCGTCCAGTTGCCGCGTGCGCTCGCCGATCCACACCATGTGCCCGGAGACGTCGTAGAGCCGGCCGGTGCGGGAGTCGACCCGGGTCAGGGCCGACTCGTAGTCCAGCAGCAGCGCCTCGTGCGAGGAGTAGAACTCGACGGTCTTGAACTCCTCCGGGTCCGTGCCGCAGGCCCGCATGAAGTTCAGCGCGTTGTCGATCTCCCGCGCGAGCTGCTCGTAGCGCTGGCCCGAGGGGGACGACTTCACGAAGTCCTGGTTCCAGGCGTGCACCTGGCGCAGGTCGGCGTAGCCGCCGGTGGTGAAGGCACGCACCAGGTTGAGCGTGGAGGCGGACGCGTTGTACATCCGCTTCAGGCGCTCGGGGTCCGGGATACGGGCCTCTTCGGTGAAGGCGAAGCCGTTGACGGAGTCGCCGCGGTAGGTCGGCAGGGTCACGCCGTCGCGGGTCTCGGTGGGCTTGGAGCGCGGCTTGGAGTACTGGCCGGCGATCCGGCCGACCTTCACGACCGGCACCGAGGCGGCGTACGTCAGCACGGCGCCCATCTGGAGCAGGGTCTTGAGCTTGTTGCGGATCTGGTCGGCGGACACCGCGTCGAAGGCCTCGGCGCAGTCGCCGCCCTGGAGGAGGAACGCCTCTCCCTTGGCGACGGCCGCCAACCGGGCACGCAGCTGGTCGCACTCGCCCGCGAAGACGAGCGGCGGATACGACGCGAGGTCCGCGATCACTGCGCGCAGAGCCTCGGTGTCGGGGTACTCGGGCTGCTGCGCCGCGGGCAGGTCTCGCCAGGTGTTGCCAGCGCTGGCGCTGGTCTTAGCGTTCACGGTCACGTCCTCAACATTACGGGGTCGTGTCGAGTCGTTTTCGCACGGCTCGACAGGTGAGACGCCCCAATGCTCACCTGCGCGTGGGGTAGGGTGCGTGCCATGTTCGCGCATTCGACCCAGAACTGGTGGTGGACCGCTCATCCGGCGGCCCACTGACTGCGCGTACTCCCAGTACTTCGCGAAGGCCGCCCGAGGGGCGGCCTTCGGCGTTTCCGGGGTCGTTCCTCCTCCATCGACGACAGAGGAACCATGGACCTGACACAGCTGCTGACCGACGACCGACCGTTCGCCCTGCTGCGCCGCCGCACGCCGGGCCACGACGAGAACACGGTGGAGGTCTTCCTCGGCCCGGTCTCCACCCACGACCGCCTCGCGGACCTCCCCGCCGAGGGCCTGGCACTGATCCCCTACCGCCAGATCCGCGAGCGCGGCTTCGACGTCCGCGACGACGGCGCTCCCCTGGTCTTCCTCACCCCCGAGGAGTCGTACGGCATCCCGCTCTCGGACGCCCTGGACCAGCTGCCCGCGCACGACGTCCGGGTCGAGGGCGGCGGCTTCGACGTCGGCGACGAGCAGTACGGGGAGATCGTCGGGCGGGTGCTGCGGGAGGAGATCGGGCGGGGCGAGGGCGCCAACTTCGTCATTCGGCGGACGTACGAGGGCGAGATCCCGGGGTACGGCAGGGCGGACGCGCTGGCGTTGTTCCGGCGGCTGCTGGTGGGTGAGCGGGGCGCGTACTGGACGTTCGTCGTGCACACCGGGGAGCGGACGCTGGTCGGGGCCAGTCCCGAGGTACACGTCCGGATGTCCGGCGGCACGGTCGTCATGAACCCGATCAGCGGGACGTACCGCTATCCGGCGGAGGGGCCGACGCCCGAGCACCTGCTGGATTTCCTGGCCGACGGCAAGGAGATCGAGGAGCTGTCGATGGTCGTCGACGAGGAACTGAAGATGATGTGCACGGTCGGCGACATGGGCGGGGTCGTGGTCGGGCCGCGACTGAAGGAGATGGCCCATCTCGCGCACACCGAGTACGAGTTGCGCGGCCGGTCCTCGCTGGATGTGCGGGAGGTCCTGAAGGAGACCATGTTCGCGGCGACCGTCACCGGGTCGCCGGTGCAGAACGCCTGCCGGGTCATCGAACGGCACGAGACCGGCGGGCGCGGCTACTACGGCGCCGCGCTGGCCCTGCTCGGCCACGACTCCGGCGGCGCCCAGACCCTCGACTCCCCCATCCTCATCCGCACCGCCGACATCGACCCGGCCGGCCGCCTGCGGGTCCCGGTCGGCGCCACCCTGGTCCGCGGCTCCGACCCGGCGGGCGAGGTCGCGGAGACCCAGGCGAAGGCGGCGGGCGTCCTGGCCGCTCTCGGCGTACGACCGTCCCGGCCGCGCGAGGAGAGCACGCGCCCCCGGCTCGCCGACGACCCCCGGGTGCGCGCCGCCCTCGATGGTCGCCGCACCTCCCTGGCCCCCTTCTGGCTGCGGATGCAGGAACGGTCCGAGGAACTGACCGGGCACGCGCTGGTCGTCGACGGCGAGGACACCTTCACGGCGATGCTCGCGCACGTGCTGCGGTCGAGCGGCCTGGAGGTGACCGTGCGCCGGTACGACGAGGAGGGGCTGCGGGAGGCGGTGCTCGCGCACGAGGGGCCGGTGGTGCTGGGGCCCGGCCCCGGTGACCCCTCCGACACGGCCGACCCGAAGATGCGGTTCCTGCGGGCACTGACCGCCGAGGCCCTCCGCGAGAACCGGCACGGTGTCCTCGGCGTGTGCCTCGGGCACGAACTCATCGCGGCGGAGCTGGGGTTGGAGATCGTACGCAAGGAGGTTCCGTACCAGGGGGCGCAGACGGCGGTCGACCTGTTCGGGCGGCAGGAGACCGTCGGCTTCTACAACAGCTTCGTGGCGCGGTGCGACGACGAGGCCGCCGCCGAGCTGGGCGCCCACGGGGTGGAGGTCAGCCGTGGCGCGAGGGGTGAGGTGCACGCCCTGCGGGGGCCGGGGTTCGCCGGTGTGCAGTTCCACCCGGAGTCGGTGCTGACGCTCAACGGGGCTGCTGTCGTGCGGGAGTTGATGGGTCAGCTGCGGGGCACGAGCACGTTCTCGGAGCGGCGGCCGGCTGTGTAGTCGAGGACGTTGCGCACCGTGGCGTCGATGATCTGGCCGACGGCGTCCTCTGTGTAGTACGCCTGGTGGGAGGTGACCAGGACGTTCGGGAAGGTGACGAGGCGGGCCAGGGTGTCGTCGTCGACGGCTTCCAGCGACTTGTCGAGGAAGAACAGGCCCGCCTCCGCCTCGTAGACGTCCAGGCCCACGCCCGTGAAGCGGCCCTCGCGCAGTTCGGCGACGAGGGCCGCGGTGTCGATCAGGCCGCCGCGGCTGGAGTTGACGAGGATCGCGTCGTCCTTCATCGCCTTCAGCGCGTCGGCGTCGATGAGCCGCTGGGTGTCCGGGAGCAGCGGGACGTGCAGGGTGACCAGGTCGGACTCGGCGAGGAGCTGTTCCTTGGGGACGTAGACCATGCCGAGCTCGACGCACGCCGGGTTCTCGGCGACGTCCCAGCCCAGCAACCGCATCCCGAAGCCGTGGGCGATCCGGGTGAACGCCTCGCCGATCTTTCCGGTGCCGAGCACTCCGACGGTACGGCCGCGCAGGTCGCGGCCCATCAGCCCGTCGAGCCGGAAGTCGAAGTCGCGGGTGCGGGTCGCGGCGCGGACGATCCGACGGTTCACGGCCATCGCGAGGGTCCAGGCGAACTCGGCGACGGAGTACGGCGAGTAGGACGAGACGCGGGCGACCGTGAGGCCGAGACGCTCGGCCACGTCCAGGTCGATGTTGTTGAAGCCGGTCGAGCGCTGGGCGATCAGTCGGGTGCCGCCGGCCGCTAGGGTCCGCAGGACGTGGGGGTTCAGGTCCGCGTTGACGCTGGTGGAGATCGCCTCGTGGCCGGCCGCGATGGGGGCGGTGTCCTCGTCGAGGAAGACGCTCAGACAGCGGACCTCGTGGTGTCCCGCGAACGCGCTCTCGATCAGCGGCCGCTCGTCGGCCTGGACACCGAAGGCAAGGATCTCCACGACCGCTCCCGTTCTGGTGGGTTATGGGCCGAATATACGGCCGACAACCCACCAGCGCCGGTTCGGCCGCTTCAGCCGAAGAACACCCCGACCTCCTCGTACAGCTTCGGGTCCACCGTCTTCAGCCGGGCCGTGGCCTCCGCGATCGGTACGCGGACGATGTCCGTGCCGCGCAGGGCGACCATCTTGCCGAAGTCGCCGTCGCGGACGGCCTCGATGGCGTGCAGGCCGAAGCGGGTGGCGAGCCAGCGGTCGAAGGCGCTGGGGGTGCCGCCGCGCTGGATGTGGCCGAGGACGGTGGTGCGGGCCTCCTTGCCGGTCCGCTTCTCGATCTCCTTGGCCAGCCACTCGCCGACCCCGGACAGCCGGACATGCCCGAAGGAGTCGAGGGTGCCGTCCTTCAGGACGACATCGCCGTCCTTGGGCATGGCCCCCTCCGCGACGACCACGATCGGGGCGTACGAGGCCTTGAAGCGGGAGGTGATCCAGCCGCACACCTGCTCGACGTCGAAGCGCTGCTCGGGGATGAGGATGACGTTGGCACCGCCGGCCAGGCCGGAGTGGATCGCTATCCAGCCGGCGTGGCGGCCCATGACCTCGCAGACCAGGACCCGCATGTGCGACTCGGCGGTGGTGTGCAGCCGGTCGATGGCCTCGGTGGCGATGCCCACGGCGGTGTCGAAGCCGAAGGTGTAGTCGGTGGCGGACAGGTCGTTGTCGATGGTCTTCGGTACGCCGACGCACGGGACGCCGTACTCGTCCGAGAGCCGCGCGGCCACGCCCAGGGTGTCCTCGCCGCCGATCACGATGAGCGCGTCGACCTCCTGCGCGGCGAGGTTGGCCTTGATCCGGGCGATGCCGTTCTCCAGCTTCAGCGGGTTGGTGCGGGAGGAGCCGAGGATGGTGCCGCCGCGGGGCAGGATGCCGCGCACGGCGGGGATGTCGAGACGGACGGTGTCGCCTTCGAGCGGACCTCGCCAGCCGTCCCGGTAGCCGACGAAGTCGTAGCCGAACTCCTGGACGCCCTTGCGGACGATGCCCCGGATGACGGCGTTGAGTCCGGGGCAGTCGCCGCCTCCGGTCAGTACTCCGACGCGCATGGAAGATTCCCTTCGCCGCAGTTTCCTGTGACAGCCACGCTAATGGTGATCCAGGTCACAGAGGGATGGGCGGGAAGGTCAATTCACCTGAATTGTGGGGTAGTTGATCTAGCCGGTCCGGCTACGCGTCGTCGAGGCCGCGCTCTATCGCGTACCGCACCAGCTCCACCCGGTTGTGCAACTGGAGCTTGCCCAGGGTGTTCTGGACGTGGTTCTGGACCGTGCGGTGCGAGATGACCAGGCGCTCGGCGATCTGCTTGTAGCTCAGGCCCTTGGCGACCAGGCGGAGCACCTCGGTCTCGCGGTCGGTGAGTTGGGGCGCCTTCGGCTCGTCGCTGTCGGCGGCCGGTGCCGGGTCGGAGGCGAGGCGGCGGTACTCGCCGAGGACCAGTCCGGCGAGCCCGGGAGTGAACACCGGGTCGCCGACCGCCGTCCGGCGCACCGCGTCCAACAGCTCTTCCGTGGAAGCCGACTTGAGCAGATAGCCGGTCGCACCCGACTTCACCGCCTCCAGCACGTCGGCGTGCTCACCGCTCGCGGAGAGGACCAGGACGCGCAACGCCGGGTTGGCGCCCACCAGTTCCTTGCAGACCTGGACGCCGGGCAGCACCGGCAGGTTCAGGTCGAGGACCAGGACGTCCGGGGCGGCGGCCCGTGCCCGGCGTACGGCCTGTTCGCCGTCCCCGGCGGTGGCGACCACGTCGAAGCCAGACTCGGCCAGGTCGCGGGCGACCGCGTCGCGCCACATCGGGTGGTCGTCGACCACCATGACCCTGATCGGGCCCCGCTGCTCACTCATCGTGTCCCCGCCTTCCCCCGCGCCTTCGGTACTTTCAGTTCAACTTCCGTGCCCTGCCCGGGAATCGAGACCAGCTCGGCGCTGCCGCCGAGGTCCCGCAGCCGCCCCCGGATCGACAGGGCGACCCCGAGCCGCCCCTCCCCCTCGGCCTGCGCGAGCCGCCCCTCGGGGATACCGGGCCCGTCGTCCCGCACGGTCACCACGACCTCTCCTGGCTCGTCCTCGACCAGGATCCAGGCACGGGCGTCCGCACCGGCATGCCTGCGCACATTGTCCAGGGCGGCACCGACAGCCGCGGCCAGCTCCTTCGCCGCGGGCGCGGGCAGCGGCACCGGGGCACCGGGCTCGGCGAAACTCACCTTCGCGGCGGCGTACGGAGCGAGCAGCGACCGCAGATCCACCGGCCCGTCGTCGACCTCATCGGGTTCTTCCTCCACGGCTCTCACGACCGCACCCTCCGCCGCGTCCAGCGACACCCGGGAGACGGGCACCAGGCCGCCGGAGACCAGGGTGCGCAGCGCGATCTCCTGCTCGCCCGCCATCCGGCCCAGTTCGCCGGCCTCGCCGCCGAGCACGGCGCCGCGCCGCTGCACCATGGCCAGCACCTGGAGGACACCGTCGTGGATGTCCCGGGCCAGCCGCTCCCGCTCCCGGGTGGTGGCCTCGATCTCCAGGGCGCGGGCGAGGGTGCGCTCGGAGGCGCGGGCGACCTCCACGACGTAGCCGATCGCGATGGAGGCGACCCAGACGAGGACCACGTTGTGGACCGTGTCGCGGGCCGGGGAGCCGCGCTCGATCAGGTTGGCGACGGCGACCGGGGTGGAGGCGAACGCGGCCCAGCGCCAGCCGCCCTTGATGGCGTACGCGAGGACCGAGCCCGCGGTCCATATCGACGGCAGCGTGGGCCCGCCGCTGTCGATGTGGTGCGCGTCGGCCGCGAGCGGGGTGAGGACGATGCCGGTCAGCGCGATCGCGAGGTCGACGGCGAGGAAGCGCTTGGTGCAGGCGACCGCGCTCTGCACGCGGGGCAGGGTGGCGAGCGTCCAGACGAACAGGACGACGTAGAAGGCGATGGCGATGCCCGGACGGTCGAACTGGTCGTACTCGGAGGCGAACAGTCCGACCGCGTACAGCATGGTCAGCACCCGGTAACCGCTCAGGGCACGCCACAGCGGCTGCTCGACGGACATCCTGATGACACGCTCGCGCTTGGCCAACTCCCCCACCCCCGACAACAGACTGCCCCCGCTACGAGGACCCGGTCTGTTCCTTCTCCGCTTGTGCGAGCGCGGCCTTGGTGGCCTTGTCCGCTTCCTTCTCGGCCTTCGCCGCCTCCGCGATCTGCCGCTTGGCGGCGGTCGCGTAGATGTCGACGTACTCCTGGCCGGAGAGCTTCATGATTTCGTACATGACCTCGTCGGTCACGGCGCGCAGCACGAAACGGTCGTGCTCCATGCCGTTGTACCGGCTGAAGTCGAGCGGCCTGCCGATCCGGATGCCCGGGCGCATCAGCTTCGGCACGACCTTGCCGGGCGGCTGGATCTTCTCCGTGTCGATCATCGCGACCGGGATCACCGGGGCGCCGCTGGCGAGCGCCACGCGCGCGAGGCCACCGGGCTTGCCTCGGTACAGACGGCCGTCCGGGGAGCGCGTGCCCTCCGGATAGATACCGAACAGTTCACCGCGCTCCAGAACGTCGAGCCCGGCCTTGATCGCGGCCTCGCCCGCCCCGCGCGCACCCGAGCGGTCCACCGGAAGCTGGCCGGCGCCCTTGAAGAACGCGGCCGTCAGCTTGCCCTTCACCCCGGGCGTCGTGAAGTACTCGGCCTTCGCGATGAAGGTCACCTTGCGGTCGAGGACCGCGGGCAGGAAGAACGAGTCCGAGAACGAGAGGTGATTGCTCGCCAGGATGGCGGCACCCTCCGCCGGAATGTTCTCCAGGCCCTCCACCCACGGCCGGAAGGCGACCTTCAGCGGCCCACCGATGGCGACCTTCATCGTGCCGTACAACAACCGAGTGCCTCCTGTGCTCGTCGATCAGACCTTAACCCGGAGCGCTGTCAAAGGACCCGACGGCCCTGGTCGGTGTCAGTGCGGTCGCGTACGGTTAACCGCACCTGGACTCGTTCACGCCTCACTGACGCACACCCTTCTTCATGAACATGAACACGCCCCTCTCATGAACAGGAGACCGAAGGTGCCGGTCCTCCCCGGAGCCGAGCCGTACCGCCACGAGGGCGGGGAGGTCGGAGTTCTCCTCTGCCACGGCTTCACCGGTTCCCCGCAGTCGCTGCGCCCCTGGGCGGAGTATCTGGCCGAGCGCGGCCTCACCGTGTCGCTGCCGCTGCTGCCCGGGCACGGCACCCGCTGGGAGGACATGCAGCTCACCGGCTGGCAGGACTGGTACGCGGAGGTGGACCGCGAGCTGCGCGCCCTGCGCGAGAGCTGCTCGCAGGTCTTCGTCGCGGGCCTGTCCATGGGCGGCGCGCTGGCCCTGCGGCTGGCCGCCAAGCACGGCGACGCGATCAGCGGCGTCGTGGTCGTCAACCCCGGTATCAAGGTGCACGGCCTCGCCGCGTACGCCCTTCCGGTCGCCCGCCACCTGGTGCGTACGGCGCCGGGTATCGCCAGCGACATCGCGAAGGAGGGCAGCGAGGAGGTCGGCTACGACAAGGTGCCGCTGCACTCCGCGCACTCGCTGCGCAATTTCTTCCGGCTGGTCGACCGCGAGCTCCCGCAGGTCACCCAGCCGCTCCTGCTGTTGCACAGCCCCCAGGACCATGTGGTGCCGCCGGCCGACTCGGCCCGTGTCCTCAGTCGCGTTTCCTCGGCCGACGTGACGGAAATCCTGCTGGAACAGAGCTACCACGTCGCGACGTTGGACCACGACGCGGACCGGATTTTCGAGGAGAGCTTCACGTTCATCGGCCGGCTCGCACCCAGTGTCGGCAAGCAGGCGTCCGACACGGGCCGGGTGAGCGAGCAGGAAGGGACGGCCACAGGTGGCTGAGCACGACTCCGACCGCGAGGGCCTCGAACCGGACGAGCAGGGCGTCCCGTTCGACGAGGAGGCCGCGTGGGCCGCGATCGTCGCCGGATACGGCGACGAGCCCAAGGATCCGCCGGGCGCCAAGCCGTTCAAGTCGATCGAGGACCTGGCGCTGCTCGACCCCGAGAAGAACGACGAGCAGCCCAGGGCCAAGGAGCAGTCCCCCAACGGCAAGGACGAAGGCACGGAGGAGCCGCCGCCCGCCAAGCCGCTGGGCAGCTCCGTCTCCTTCGCGCCCGGTGTCGGAGGTCCCCGTGACTACAGCGCGCCGGACGCCTCCGAGGAGGACTTCGACGAGGACGACGAGGGCCACTTCGTGCCGCCGGAGCCGCCTCCGCTGCCGGCCGCCGACACGACGGCCAAGTTCGCCTGGCTCGGGGTGATCGGCGGCCCGATCCTGCTGCTGCTCGCGGTGCTGCTCGGCTGGGACATGACCTGGTGGCTCGCGACCGTCGGCATCGGCGGCTTCCTGGGCGGCTTCGGCACGCTGGTGATGCGGATGCGGACGGACGACGAGGAGGGGGACGACCCCGGGCGCGGGGCCGTCGTCTGACGCGCGGGGATTCCGCGGGCGGCCGGCTCGCGGGCACGTGTGCGGGGATTCTGCGGCAGGCCAGGACCGGGAAGTGGTCCGTGGCCGCCCTCAGGCAGTGCCTCTCAACGCCCCCGCACTGCTCGGCCCGGTGGGCCTCAGGGGCTTCGGGCGGCTGCGCCGGACTCCGCCCGGCGGCTGTGGTTCAGGGCGCGGGCACGCGCACCGCGGCCAGCACGGGGAAGTGATCCGTCGCCCTCCTGATGTCGGCCTCCTCCACCCCCGGCAGCCCCAGCGGCACCCCGCAGCCCAGTACCTCGACGCCCGGTGTCGCGAAGATCGCGTCGATACGCTGGAAGGGGTTGCCGGGGGTCCAGGTGTACTCCTTGCCCCAGGGTGAGGTGGCCCAGCAGTCCTGGAGGTCCTTGGCCAGCCGGGTGAACGTCCGGCCGCCTGGTCGGTCGTTGAGGTCGCCGCCCGCGATCGCGTGGTCCACGCCCAGACCGGCCAGCCGGTCGAGCAGCATGCCGCCCTGGTCGTAGCGCTCGTCGTCACGGAGGCTCAGGTGACAGCTGAGGACGCCGAGCCGGGCGGCGCCGAAGCGGACGATCGCGGTTGCGAAGCCGCGGCGGTGTTCGCCGGGGGTGAGCGGGAGGAGTACGTCCTCGGTGCGTTCGACCGTGGCGCGGAGGGAACAGAGCAGGGCCGGGCCCGCGGCGGTGCCTCCGCCGGAGAGGACGACCAGGTCGGACGCGGAGGCCAGGCGGGCGAGCTTCTTGCGCCAGCGGAAGAAGCGGGGGGCTTCCTGGATCAGGACGAGGTCCGGGGCGCAGGCCCTGATCACCCGGGCCAGGGCGGCGGTGTCGTCGCGCATCGAGCGGATGTTGTAGCTCAGGACGCGGACGATCGCGGAACCGTCGGATTCGGTGCGGGAGTTGGGGAGCGGCGCCATGTGGATCAATTTACGCGGGGATGGAGAGGACCGCGCGCCCAATGTCCGGCGACGTGAGGTTCGTGGGCGACTGCCGGTCGGATGTGGCTGGTCGCGCGCACGCGGCGGTAGCCGCACATCGGCTACCGCCGCGCGCCCCTGAGAGCAGCGCGCCTCACATGATCGGGTCCGGCTCCCTCGCCAGGTCCGCGGCGCCGACCATGCCCGCCTTGTTGCCCAGCTGGGCGGCGATCACGTCGGCCACCGGGCGCCAGTTGCCGCCCACCAGCCAGCGCTTGTAGGACTTGCGGATCGGGTCGAGGACGAGTTCGCCCTCGTCCGAGAGGCCGCCGCCGACGATGAACGCGGAGGGATCGAAGAGGGAGGCCAGGTCGGCGAGACCGGCGCCGGCCCAGCGGGCCAGTTCGCGGTAGGAGTCGACGGCGACCGGGTCGCCCTGCCGGGCGGCCATGGAGATGTGCTTGCCCTCGATGCCCTCCGGGGTGCCGTCGCCGAGGCCGAGCAGCACCTCGGCGGCCTCGGGGGTGGCGTTGGCGCGCTGCTTGGCGTAGCGGACGAGGGCGCGGCCGGAGGCGTACTGCTCCCAGCAGCCCTGCGAGCCGCACCCGCACAGCAGGCCGTCCGGGACCATGCGGATGTGGCCGAACTCGGCGGCCACCCCGAAGTGTCCGCGGCGCAGCTTGTTGCCGATGATGATGCCGCCGCCGAGGCCGGTGCCGAGGGTGATGCAGATGACGTTGCGGTGGCCCTTGCCGGCGCCGAACTTGTACTCGCCCCAGGCCGCGGCGTTCGCGTCGTTCTCCACGACGACGGGGAGGCCCACGCGGGCCTCGACCTTGTCCTTCAGCGGCTCCTGGCGCCAGTCGATGTTCGGCGCGAAGTAGACCGTGGAGCGCTGGCGGTTGACGTACCCTGCCGCGCCGATGCCCACGCCCACGATCTCGTGCCCGGCGCGCGCTCCGTCGACGGCGGCGGCGATGGCGTCGACGATGCCCTCGGGCGTGCCCGGGGTGGGCACCTGGTGGGTCGACAGGATGTTGCCTTCCTCATCGACCACGCCGGCCGCGATCTTGGTGCCGCCGATGTCGACGCCGATGGTGAGTCCCATGAATCCCTCAGTTTCGGTCGAGCCCCGCTACGGCCCACCGTACCCGAGGGGCCGACGTCGGATTCGCGACGTCGGTCCTGAGGACGGGACCGTCACCACCGTGCGGACGGGACGGCGGCGGCGGACCCTCGGGACTGGCTAGTCGAGGTCGATGCGCTCCCCGGGGCCGGAGTCGTCGCCGGGGTCGCGCAGTTTCTTCAGTTCGCTGTCGCGGGCCGTCCAGCGCTGTTCCTGGGCCTGGACGGCGGAGCGGTAGGCGGCGAGGAGTTCGCCGCCGGCCGCCGCGAGGTGGTCGAAGACGTCCGGGTTGCGTTCGATGACGGGCTCGACGGCGGCCTTGGCCTGCTGGACGACCTGCTTCACCACCTGCTGGGCGGCCGGTCCCGCGACCTGGCCGAGCAGCGGGGACTGGAGGCCGGACAGCTTGTCCGCGACGGTGTCGACGAGCTTGCGCAGTTCCTCGGCGGCCGAGCCCGGGGGCGGGCCGTACTGGGTGCGGCGGCGGGCCTTCTCCGCCGCGAGGTCTTCGGCGGCCGCCGTCGCCCAGGCGTCGGCGTCGGTCGCCCGCACCTCGTCGAGCGCCTCTTCCTTGCCGGCGTCGTACGGGGGGAGCTCTTCGCTCATGACGGACTCCTGACTACGGTTCGTCTCTACGACGTTACCCGAATGGGCGTACGTGCTTCACGTCTCCGCACGCACCAATGCTCACCTTCCCTGCGGCCACAGACCCGGGTCGGGCGTGAAGCGGATACGCAGCTCGCCCTCGCGGAGTGCCGCGCCGGCCACGGTGCAGCGGCGCAGGGCCGAGGGCAGGGGGACGATACGGCGGAACTGCCCGACGGTGACGACCAGTTCGTCGCCGCGGCGGACGAGGTCCAGCTCGTCCCGTATCGCGCCGGGCAGCGGGATGTGCCAGACCAGGACGCCGTCCTCGGCGAGCTCGTCGGTCACGGGCCACCCGACCGTGGAGCCTGTCTGGTTGACACCGGGCACGGCGAGGGCGGCGAGGTCGTCGGTGCCGCGCGGGTCGTGGCCGAGGTGGCGGACGGGACAGCAGTCGTACGTGCCCTGCCACTCGTCCAGGGTCTTGCGCTGCTGGACGCCCAGGGCGGCGAGCCAGGTGTCCTCGACGGACTCGGGCAGCACCCGGTTGGCGACCAGCGCGTCCGGGCGCAGGCCGCGCAGGGCGAGGGCGAGACCGGCCGCGCGGACGGCGTCGGCGCCGGCCGGGCCGGGTTCGGCGACCAGGCGTACGGAGGTGTCGCGGTCGGCGAGGACCGCCTCGACCGCGGCCAGTTCCACGTCCCAGCGGCCCGCCGTGTCGTAGAGCCACTCCGAGGGCATCGGGACGCCGGCGAGGCGGCCGAGGACCGGGCGCAGGGCGCGGGCCGCCTGGCGCTCCGCGGGGAGGAGGCGGCGGAGGTAGCGGCGGAGTTCCTCGGGGAGGGCGAGGAGGGCGAGGGCCTGGGGGGTGGGCGGGAGGTCGACCACGAGCAGGTCGTAGGCCTCCGACAGGGCCGCGTCGCGCAGGGCGCGGAGCAGGGCCAGTTCCTCGGCGCCGGGGAGGGGGGTGAGTTCCTCCGGGTCCAGCCGTGCCGCGCCCAGGAGTTCGAGGGCGGAGGAGGCCCGGGTCTGGAAGGCGGTGAGGTCCGTGCGGAACGACTCCGTGGCGTCGGGGCGCCAGGCGGTGAGGTGTTCGCTGACGTGTACGGGGGCCGCTCCTGTCGGCACGCCCAGGGCCGCGCCGAGGGTGTCGGCCCGGTCTGCCCCCAGGAGCAGTGTCCGGGTGCGGGCGCCTGCGGCGGCTTGTGCGGTGGCGGCGGCGATGGTGCTGCGGCCGCTGCCGCCTGGGCCGGTGATCAGGAGGGTGCGCATGTTTGTGAACGGTAGTCGGTCGGTGGGGGTGGGCGCCGTTGCCGGGGGCTCCGCCCCGGGACCCCCGTCGGCCCTGAAGGGGCCTCGTCCTCAAAAGCCGGACGGGCCGGTATCGGCGGCCTGTGTCGAAAAGGCGCCGGACGGGCTGGATGACGCCGACCCGCACTGCGAAGGGAAGCCCCCTACTTCTCCCCCGACTCCACCCGCTTCTTCAGCCCCGCCAGCGCCCGGTCGATGATGACCTTCTCGGCCTTGCGCTTGATCATGCCCAGCATGGGGATCTTGACGTCCACGGTCAGCAGGTACGTGACCTCGGTGGCTCCCGCGCCCTTGGGCTTGAGGATGTACGAACCGTCCAGTGAGCGCAGCATCTGGGACTTGACGAGGGTCCAGGAGACCTCGTTGTCGCCGGTCCAGGTGTAGGCGAGGACCTGGTCGTCCTTGATCGCGCCGGCGTCCATGACGAGCCGGACCTGTTCGGCGCGGCCCCGCTCGTCGGTCTTGAGGACGTCCGCCTCCTTCACCTCGCCGGTCCAGTCCGGGTAGCGGGCGAAGTCGGCGATCACCTCCATGACGTCGGCCGGTGCCGCCTCGATCGTGATGCTCGAACTGGTGTGTTCCGCCATCGCTGTGGCTCCTCCAGATGCGGACCGGCAGGGCGTCGTCGTCGTGCGCTTGTGCGTGCAGCGTGAAGGCTACCTCCCCGCCAACCCCCTTACCGCACCCCCTACCTGCGGACTTCAGGGGCGGTCGGCAAGGGAGTCACCATTCCAGCGCCCAGGGCTTGCCGCTCCCCGCGAAGTGGCCGACGTTCACGCACTCGGTCGCCCCGATCCGCATCCTGCGCACCAGCGGCTGATGGACGTGGCCGAACAGTGAATAGCGGGGTCTGGTGCGGCGGATGGCGTCCAGGAGAGCCCGGCTGCCGCGCTCGAAACGGCGCGCGACGGTGTCGTAGACCAACTCGGGGACCTCGGGCGGGATGTGGGTGCACAGGATGTCGACCTCGCCGACGGCCTCGATCTTGGCGGCGTACTCCTCGTCGCTGATCTCGTACGGGGTGCGCATGGGGGTGCGCAGGCCGCCGCCGACGAAGCCGAACGTCCAGCCGCCGATCTCCACGCGTTCGCCGTCGAGCACGGTGGTTCCGGGTTCGGCGTACTCGGGCCACAGGGTCGGCATGTCGACGTTGCCGTAGGTGGCGTACGTCGGGATGGGGAACGCGGCGAACATCTCCGCGTACTGCTTGCGGACCGCCTTCTCGATGAGGGCCGCGCGGTCGCCGCCGACCGTGCTCCAGAGGCGGGCGCCGAGTTCGCGGGCCTCCTCGAAGCGGCGGGCGGTGCGCAGCTCGACCAGGCGGTCGGCGTTCGCCTCGCCGAACAGTTCGGGGAAGATCCCGCGCGCGTGGTCGGCGTAGTCGAGGAAGAGGACCAGGTCGCCCAGGCAGATCAGGGCGTCGGCACCCTCGCCGGCTTCGGCCAGGTCACGGGCGTTGCCGTGCACGTCGCTGACCACATGTACGCGCGTCCGGGAGTTACCGGATGGTGTGGGTGCCATGACGATCAAGCGTAGGCGTGTGCGGCAAACGTGAACAGTGGCGGCCTCGCTTGCCGTTACTGGCCAGTCAAGAAAGGGGTGGACTACTGTGCGCGAGGAAACACCCATCTGTGTGACGCAGCGAACATCTCGCCGGACCCCCCTGTCGTAGGAGCCATACCGGCGGGTAACGTCCGGGCAGTCCAGTCGTGCTCAGGATTTCAATCATCCGGTCCTGACGCACCTGCCCGAGCCTTGGACCTGACCGTCGCATCACACAACGTCGTGGCGCCGGCGCCCTATGAGGAGCAGCAGTCTTGCGCGAGTTCAGCCTTCCGGCTTTGTACGAGGTCCCTGCGGACGGCAACCTGACCGACATCGTCCGCAGAAACGCCGCGCAGCACCCAGATGTCGCCGTCATCGCCCGCAAGGCGAACGGCGGCTGGCAGGACGTGACCGCCACGGTCTTCCTCGCCGAGGTGCACGCCGCCGCCAAGGGGCTCATCGCCTCCGGCGTCCAGCCCGGCGACCGGGTCGGGCTGATGTCCCGCACCCGCTACGAGTGGACGCTGCTCGACTTCGCGATCTGGTGTGCGGGCGGGATCACCGTGCCGGTGTACGAGACCAGCTCGCCGGAGCAGGTGCAGTGGATCCTCTCCGACTCGGGCGCCACCGCCGTGATCGTGGAGCAGGACGGGCACGCCGCCGCCGTCGAGTCGGTGCGGGCGCAGCTGCCCGCGCTCAAGCACGTCTGGCAGATCGACGCCGGCGCCGTCGACGAGCTGGGCCGGGCGGGCAAGGGCGTCTCGGACGCGACCGTCGAGGAGCGCAGCTCGCAGGCGAAGGCCGACGACCCGGCGACCATCGTGTACACCTCGGGTACTACGGGTCGCCCCAAGGGCTGTGTGCTCACCCACCGCAGCTTCTTCGCCGAGTGCGGCAACATCGTGGAGCGGCTGCGCCCGCTGTTCCGCACCGGAGAGTGCTCGGTGCTGCTGTTCCTGCCGCTCGCGCACGTCTTCGGACGGCTGGTGCAGATCGCGCCCATGATGGCGCCGATCAAGCTGGGCCTGGTCCCGGACATCAAGAACCTCACCGACGAACTCGCCTCGTTCCGGCCGACGTTGATCCTCGGTGTGCCGCGCGTCTTCGAGAAGGTCTACAACTCGGCGCGCGCCAAGGCGCAGGCGGACGGCAAGGGCAAGATCTTCGACAAGGCGGCCGACACCGCGATCGCGTACAGCCGCGCGCTGGACACGCCGTCGGGGCCGTCCCTCGGTCTGAAGATCAAGTACAGGACCTTCGACAAGCTCGTCTACAGCAAGCTGCGCGCGGTGCTCGGCGGGCGGGGCGAGTACGCGATCTCCGGGGGCGCTCCGCTGGGTGAGCGACTCGGGCACTTCTTCCGCGGGATCGGCTTCACCGTTCTTGAGGGGTACGGGCTGACCGAGTCCTGTGCCGCCACGGCCTTCAACCCGTGGGACCGTACGAAGATCGGTACCGTCGGGCAGCCGCTGCCCGGCTCCGTCGTGCGCATCGCGGACGACGGCGAGGTGCTGCTGCACGGCGAGCACCTGTTCAAGGGGTACTGGAACAACGAGGCCGCCACGGCCGAGGCGCTCGCGGACGGCTGGTTCCACACCGGGGACATCGGCACCCTCGACGAGGACGGCTACCTCAGGATCACCGGCCGCAAGAAGGAGATCATCGTCACCGCGGGCGGCAAGAACGTCGCCCCGGCCGTGATCGAGGACCGCATCCGCGCGCACGCGCTGGTCGCGGAGTGCATGGTCGTCGGGGACGGGCGGCCCTTCGTGGGCGCGCTGGTCACCATCGACGACGAGTTCCTGGGCCGCTGGGCGGCCGAGCACGGCAAGCCGGTGGGTTCCACCGCGGCGTCGCTGCGCGACGACCCGGATCTGTTGCAGGCGATCCAGGACGCCGTCGACGACGGCAACGCCGCGGTGTCGAAGGCGGAATCGGTGCGGAAGTTCCGCATTCTGTCCTCCCAGTTCACGGAGGAGTCGGGCCACCTGACGCCGTCCCTGAAGCTCAAGCGGAATGTGGTGGCGAGGGACTACGCGGACGAGATCGAGGCCATCTACCAGAAGTAGAGGGCCAGTTGGGTCAGGTGTCCTCGGCGAGGACCCGTTCCATCGTGCGCTCGGCGAGCGCGGTGATCGTGACGAACGGGTTCACGCCGATGTTGCCGGGCACCAGCGAACCGTCCGTGATGTACAGCTTCGAATACCCCTTCACCCGGCCGTAGTTGTCGGTCGCCTTGCCCAACACGCAGCCGCCCAGCGGGTGGTAGCAGAAGTCGTCCGCGAAGGTCTTGCTGGGCGTGCCGAACAGGTCGGAGCGGTAGACCGTCGCGTTGGCCGAGTTGATCCGGTCGAACAGCTTCTTCGCCATGGCGACCGAGACCGCGCTCTGGGCCGCGGTCCAGCCCAGCTTCACCGTGCCGCTCGCCGAGTCGTAGGTGAACGAGGCCCGTTGGGGGTTCTTGGTGATCGCCAGATAGAGGCTCACCCAGGTCTCGAACCCGATCGGCAGCGGCGCGATCTCCGCGAAGACCGGGTTGTCGGTGTTGGACCAGTCGTCGATGCCCATGACCGGCATGGTCGCCTGGTTGGCGCCGGTGGTGTCCCAGATGTGGTTGGCGCGGCCCACCATGGTGTTGCCGTTGGGTCCCCAGCCCGCCCCGACCGTGGCGTCCAGCGCGGGCAGCGTGCCGGTGTCCCGGGCGCGGACGAGGAGTTCGGTGGTGCCGAGACTGCCGCCGCCGAGGAACAGATAGGTACAGCTGTACTGCTTGGTCTCGACGACCGCGCCGGTGTTGTCGATCCGGTCGACGGTCAGCAGGTACGACCCGTCAGCGGCCCGCGTGACGGCCTTCACCTTCTCCATGGTGTGGATGGTGACCTTGCCGGTGCCGAGTGCCGAGGCGAGGTAGGTCTTGTCGAGGCTCTTCTTGCCGTAGTTGTTGCCGTAGATGACCTCCTGGGCGAGCGCCGACTTGGTGGCGGTGCCGGCCGCTTCCTGCTGCATGTACCCGAAGTCGTAGACGTTGGGCACGAAGGTGGTCGTCAGACCGGTGTTCGTGGCGGCCTTCCGCGAGGTGCGGGTGAACTGGTACCACTCGGTCGACTCGAACCAGGTCGGGTCGACGGTGTTGACGCCGAGCATGGTGCGGGCGCGCGGGAAGTACGTGCTGTACATCGCGGTGGCGTCCACGGTGGGGAACTGCTCGGTGAAGTACGACTGGCGCGGGGTGACCGCCATGCCTCCGTTGACCAGCGAGCCCCCGCCGACACCGCGTCCCACGTACACGGACATGCTGTCGTAGTGCACACGGTCCAGGACGCCCGGGTACGGGGTGATGTCCTTGTTGACGACGTCCAGCCAGAGGAAGCTCGCGAGCGGGGCCTCGGTGCGGGTCTTGAACCACATCGACCGCTGGTCCGGGTTGGCGGTGTTGCAGAAGATCTTGCCGTCGGAGCCTGGGGTGTTCCAGAGCCTGCCCATCTCCAGGACGAGGGTGGTGATGCCGGCCTGGCCGAGGCGGAGGGCGGCGACCGCGCCGCCGTAGCCGGAGCCGACGACGATCGCGGGGGCGGTTTCGACGGCCGCGGGTGCGACCGCCTGCGCCGACTGGAGGCCGATTCGGGTGAGACCGGCCGCTGCGGCGGTCTGGAGGGCGATCATGCCCAGTATTTGACGTCTCGTCAGCTGATGCTGCGTCAGTTTTGCTGTCATGCGCGCAGCATGTGCGGATTATTCGGTTCCGCCTAGAGGTACTGCGCAGTATGGATCGGACCTTTGGCGCAGCTTTTGACAGACGGCTGCTACAGCAGTGCCCGGAGCCTCTCCGCGAGTAGATCCCAGCGCCACTTCTCCTCGACCCAGCTCCGGCCCCGCTCCCCCATGGTGCGGCGCAGCTCCGGGTCCCCGAGCAGTGCCACGATCCGGTCGGCGGCCTCCTCCGGGGACCCGCCGCGCACCACCCATCCGGTCTCGCCGTCCAGCACCGCGTCGGGCGCTCCGCCGGAGTCGCCTGCGACGACGGGCAGCCCGGTGGCGGACGCCTCCAGGTAGACGATGCCGAGCCCCTCGACGTCGAGCCCGCCGCGCCGGGTCCGGCAGGGCATCGCGAAGACGTCACCGGCGCCGTAGTGCGCGGGCAGTTCGGCCCAGGGCACGGCCCCCGTGAAACGCACGGAGTCGCCGACGCCCGTCTCCCGCACGAGCCGCCGCAGATCCTTCTCGTACGGTCCGCCGCCCACGATCAGCAGCACGGTGTCGGGCTGCCGGGCCAGGATGCGCGGCATGGCGAGGATCAGCGTGTCCTGCCCCTTGCGCGGCACGAGTCGCGAGACGCACACGACGACGGGCCGGTCGGTGAGCCCGAGCCGCGCCCGCACCTCGGCACCGCCCGACCCCGGATGGAAGACCTTCTCGTCGACCCCCGGCGGCAGTTGGACCATCCGCGCCGCCGCCTCCGGACTCAGCGCAGCGGCGATCCGCGAGCGCGTGTACTCCCCGAGGTAGGTGATCGTGTCCGTCGACTCCCCGATGCGGTGCAGGAGTTGACGCGCGGCGGGCAGCTGCGCCCACCCGGCCTCGTGCCCGTGCGTGGTGGCCACCAGCCGCTCGGCACCGGCCTTCCGCAACGCCGGCGCCATCAGCCCGAGCGGTGCAGCCGCCCCGAACCACACCGCCGTACACGCGTGTTCACGCAGCAGCCCGACGGCTGTGCGGGTCGCGGCGGGCGTCGGCAGCAGCATGGTCGTCTTGTCCCGTACGACCGTGAAGGGCTGCTCGGCGTCGAAGGCGGCGGTCGCCTCGGCGCCCTCCCGGCCGCGCTTCCAGGTCGAGGCGTAGACGACGAGCCGCTCGGGATCGAGGCGCAGCGCCATGTTGTGCAGGAAGGCCTGGATGCCCCCGGGCCGGGGCGGAAAGTCATTGGTCACGATCAGGGTCTTGCGCACGCGGCCGACCTTACCCGGGGTGGGTTCACAGCTCGGCACGGCCGCGCTTCATGGCCATCGCACAGCGGCTCGGGAGAACATGTGGCCCTCACCCGGCAGGCACGGCACGGAACAGGGGCTCAGGTGGAGATCGCGGGCGCGAGACGGCGGCTGGCAGCGCTGCTGGGGTCCTGGGGCCTGACCCGGATCGTTCTGCTGCTGTTCGTCTTCAAGGTGTTCGTGTTCCCCGGCCCGGACGTCACCAGCGATGTGTCGGTGATCTACCAGGGCTGGTACGAGACCCTGCGGCACGGCAGCTTCCCGCTGGACGACGTCACCTGGCAGTACCCGCCCGCCGCCGCCCTCCCGATCCTCTCCCCCGCCCTGCTGGGCTTCCTCGACTACGCGTCGGCGTTCTTCGTCCTCGCCTGCCTCGCCGACCTCGCGGTCCTGGCCCTGCTCCTGTACACGGGCCTGCGCCCGGGCCGGACGCTCCGCGGTGCCTGGGTGTGGGTGGCGGGCGTCCCGCTCCTCGGCCCGACCGTGTACGCGCGCTACGACGTGCTGGTCACCGCCGTCGCCGTGGCCGCGCTGCTCGCCGGTGCGCGGCACCCGCGGGTGATGGGCGCCCTGGTGGGCTTCGGCGCCCTGCTGAAGGTGTGGCCGGCGCTGCTCCTGCTGGGCGCGGTCAGGCGCCGGGCGTGGGGCGCGGCGGCGGTGACGGTCGTGGTGGTCGCCTCGGTCTTCGCGGTGTCGATGCCGGGCGCGTTCGCCTTCCTGACCTTCCAGCGCGCGCGGGGCACGGAGGTGGAGTCGCTGGGCTCCCTGGTCTTCCATGTGGCCCGGCACTTCGGCTGGCAGGGCCAGGTGCTCCTGAACTACGGCTCGGTCGAGTTCGTCGGCCCCTACGTCAACTGGGTCAGCACGGCCGCCCTCGGCCTCACCGCGATCGCCTTCGGCTGGCTGATGCTGTGGCGCCTGATGGCGGCCCGCTTCCTCCCGCACACCCTCGCGGACGCGGCCTTCGTGGCGGTGCTGATGTTCACGGTCACCAGCCGGGTGATCAGCCCGCAGTACGTCGTCTGGCTGATCGGCCTCGCGGCCGTCTGCTCCTGCTTCCGGGCCAGCCGCATGAAGCTCCCGGTCGGTCTGGTGCTGGCGGCGGCCTTCGTGACGGTCCTGGAGTTCCCGGTCTGGTTCGCCGACGTGGTGGCCAGCGACAACCTCGGCATCGTCCTCCTGCTCCTCCGCAACGGCCTCCTGATCGCGGCGGCGCTCACCGCCGCCCGCGAACTGTGGCGGGCGTCGGTCACCTGGGCGGACGTACCCCCGCTCCCGAGTCAGGCCACCCGCTCGAAGACGACCTCGGCCTCCTCCTGACGCAGGGCCCGTCCTGCCGGTCACGCGGCGGGCGACACGCACTCCCCCATCGCATCGTCCTCCGAGGGCCGAGGTCACGTGCTCCCCCGCCGTGCAGCCGCACACACCGCCCCCTGCCCGTCGGCGTCGAGGGGGCGCCCGTCCTTCCCGGCAACCCGGTCCGCCGAACGGGCACCGCCCCGCCGGAACAGCACCGCCACCGCCGTGCACTGCACGCCTATCGAGAGCGCCATCGCCAGACACACACCGGGCAGTCCGAGCCCCGACAGGCCGTACGCAAGCGGGAGTTGGACCGCCGTGCCGAGCACGGTGACCCGGAGCAGCGCCGGTGCTCCCCCGCTGCCCTCGAAGACCCCGCCGAGCGCGATGAAGCAGGCCATCAGCAGCAGGTAGGGGCCGACGCAGCGCAGGAACAGGGCGCCCTCGTGGGCGACTTGGGGCCCGGTGCCGAAGGCGGCCATGATCCAGGGGGCGGTGCCGCAGAGCAGGACGGCCGCCGCCACGCCGACCGTGCCGGACACGAGCATCGCCTGCCGCCCGATCTCCCGCCTCGCGTCCTCGCCCATCCCCCGCAGGTGCGCGGTGTGGATGGAGGCGGCCTGCCGCACGGAGTAGAAGGCCATCGTCGCGACGTACAGGACCTTGTAGCCGATGGCGTACGCGGCCACCGCCGACACCCCGATCCGCGCCACGATCGCGACCAGCACCAGCGCACCGCCCTGCCGCACGGTGAAGTCGGCGGACATGGGCAGACCGGTGGCGAACGTGCGGCGCAGGGCGGCGGAGAGGGGTTCGGCGGGCACCGGCTCTCCGGGGGCGGGCCGAGCGGGTACGGGCTGAGCAGATGCGGACTCGCCGGGTGCGGGTCGAGCGAGGCCGGCCTCCGGAGGGCCGAGCTCGCCGGAAGCCGCATCGGCGGAAGCAGACACTACGGATGCGGGCCGAGAGAAGACAGCCTCCCCAGGACCGGGCTCGACCACAGCGAACCCACCGGAAGCCGCATCGGCGGAAGCACACTCTGCGGATGCGGGCCGAGAGAAGACAGCCTCCGCAGAACCGAACTCGACGACAGCGGACTCGTCGCAAACCGGTTCGGCGGAAGCGGACTCGCCGGAAGTGGGCTCTTCGGAGGCAGGTCCGGCGGGAGCGGACTCGGCGAGGCCGGGCTCGGCGGGGGCGGCCCCCGCTCGCAACACGGCGTTGCGGCGCAGGGCGCGCAGTCCCACCCCCAGCGCGAGCACCCGGCACAGCACGGTCGAGGCGGCGGCGCCCCGGACGCCGTAGAGGTGGATGAGGAAGGGGTCGCAGACCAGGATCAGGCCGTTGGCCAGGAGGGCCAGGCGCATCGGGGTTCTCGTGTCGCCGGCGCCCTTGAGGATGCCGTCGACGAGTTGCTGGGCGTAGAAGACGGCGATGCCCGGCAGGGAGATCGTGAAGTAGGCGACGGCGAGCGGGAGTTCGGGCCCGGCGCCGCCCAGGAGCAGGCGGGAGAGAGGGGCGCGGAGCAGGAAGCCGGCCGTGACGACCGCCGGGGTGACCAGTGCGCACAGGGCCCAGCCGCCGCGGACCGCCGAGCGCAGCGCCGCCGGGTCGCGGGCTCCCCTCGCGTGGGCGACCAGCACGGTCGTCCCGGAGGCGAAGACCAGGGCGATGCCCAGCAGCACGTTCTCGGTCCCGGTCGCGACGGCCACCGCGGCGACGGCCGGGCCGCCGAGCCGGGCGACCCAGACGGTGTTGATGATCCCGGCGGCGACGGAGGCGAGGAGCGAGAGGTAGACGGGGTGGGCGAGCGATATGAGCTGCTTGCGATGACTGTTCACGGCGACCGGACCCCCTCGATACGAGCTACCTCTATTCGAGGTAGCTCGATAAGAGGTAGCATGGGCTCACCGCGTCCGCAAGGAGAAACATGCTGGAGCTGTCGATCCTCGGCTTCCTCGCCGAACAACCGCTGCACGGCTACGAGTTGAAGGAACGCATCAAGGCGCTCAGCGGCCATGTCCGCCCGGTCAGCGACGGCGCGCTCTACCCGGCGATCGCCCGCCTGGTCACCGCGGGCAAGCTCGACCAGCACACGGAGGACGGCACGAGCGCGGCCCCGCGCCGGGTCCTGTCCCTCACCGAAACGGGCCGCGCCGACCTCCTGGAACGCCTCCGCCACCCCACGCAGACCGAGATCACCGACCACGTCCGCTTCAACACGGTCCTGGCCTTCCTACGACACCTGCCCGACCGGGAGGAGCAGGCGGCCGTGCTGCGCCGTCGGCTGGAGTTCCTGGAGACCCCGGCGAGTTTCTTCTACCGGGACGGTGAGCCGGTGCGGGCGGAGGAGGCCCAAGACCTGTTCCGGCAGGGCATGTTGCGGGTCGCGCGGGCGACGGGCGCGGCCGAGCGGGAGTGGCTCACCGAGGCCATCGCCCAACTGGATCAGGCGAGTTGAGTCTTGAGATAGTCCCGCCACTGCGCGGTGAAGTCGTCCAGGCTCACTCCGAGAACCTTCTTCATCGCGTCCTCCACCGCCCCGACCCGCTTCTTGTGGGCGCCAACTGCCCGGTAGAACTTGCCCAGTTGGATCACTCCCCACCGGTCCTCGATCATCCGGCAGGCCAGCCAGCCGCCCTCGTAGGCCTGGGCCAGTTCGCCGGCCTCGCCGCTGAAGCCGAAGTCCTTGTCGGCGGGGAGGGCGATCGGAAGGTTGCCGTCCTCGACCGCGCGGTAGAGCTCGGGTGCGGCCTGGACCGGGGTGCGGCCTGTGCCCCGGTAGCCGATCCAGTCAGCGTAGCCCTCCGACAGCCAGAGCGGGGTCGCGGAGGTGGTGTGGGCGCGGGTGGCCACATGGGTCGTCTCATGGGTCAGCACCACCTGCTTGCCGACCGAGCCCAGCATGGCGTACGCCTCCGGGTTGACGATGATCCGGTCCGCCGGGGCGTCGCCCGAACCGCCCGCCTCCCCCGTCGTCACCGCCGCGATGCCCCGGTAGGACGCGGCGGGTGCGCCCAGGAGGCCCGCCATGCCGTCCAGGGAGTCGGGGACGAGCACGACGACGTGCCGGGTCCAGTCGGTGCCCCAGGCGCCCGACACGGCCGGTACGGCGTGGTCCGCGAGCGTGCGGTACTCGCGCAGGCCCGCGGCAGACTGCCCGACCCCCATGACGAGGCTGTGCGGGCCCCTGACGACGCTCACCTTGCCCTGGTCCCACAGCTGCTGGCCCGACTTCTTCGCGGGCTTGTCGGAGTCGACGTACCACTGCCCGTCGGCGGTCAGGCGGAGCGTGAGCGCCCGGCCGACGGTGACGGGTGAGGTGTCGTAGCCCCGGACGCGGTAGCTGAGGTCGGCGTCGGCGGTCGCGGTGGCGCCGGTGCGGTGCAGCGAGGTCAGCCGGTAGGACCAGGACGCCAGCGGTACGGCGCTCAGGTTCTCGTAGGCGGTGCGCGCGCCGGTGCGGGTGTACGCCGTCTCGTCGTGGTGCAGGACGGCCGCCGCCCGGGTGTCCAGCAGCCGCTGCACCGCCGCGTTCGCACTGTCCGGCGCCGGCTGCCCGCCGCACGCCACCAGCGAGCCGAACAGCAGACACAGTGCGAGCACTCCGGAGCGCGACGCCCGCCTACGACCAGTCACTTCCCGATCGTACGACCCTTTCGCGCCGGTTCAGACCCTCGTGACCGACGAGACGGGCATCATGCCGACCGGGTCGTAGCGCACCGGCGCGCCCGGGTAGGGGGCGTGGATGACCTGGCCGTTGCCCACGTACATCGCGACATGGCTGGCGTCGGAGCGGTAGACGACCAGATCGCCGGGCTGCGCCTGGGAGAGCGGGATCTGGTGGCCGGCGTAGCGCTGCTCCTGCGAGGTGCGCGGGAGGTGGACGCCCGCCCGGGCGTACGACCACTGCATCAGGCCGGAGCAGTCGAAGCCGCTGGGGCCCGTGGCGCCCCAGACGTAGGGCTTGCCGAGTGCGGACTGGGCGGCGGCCACGGCGGCTGCGGCGCGGCCCGAGGACGGAACGCCGGCGCCGAGGTCGGGGATGTCCACGCGGGAGGAGCGGGAGGCCCGGTCGAAGGCGGCGCGGTCGGCGAGCGGCATCCCGTTGAGGATCTGCCGGGCCTTGGCGAGCTTGCTCTCGACGGTCTTCTTGTGGCCGGCGACGGCCTTGCGGCTGCGCTCCAGTTCGGCGAGGTGGCCGGTGGCCTCGCTGCGCTCCTGCGCGAGTTCGCGCATGGCGTCCTGGAGGTCCTTGAGCTCGCCCGCCTGCTCGGTGGTGATGCGGTCGAGGACGGAGGCCTTGTCGAGATAGTCGGCCGGGTCGTCGGAGAACAGCAGCGCGACGGTGGGGTCGATGCCGCCGGAGCGGTACTGGGCGCCGGCGAGTGAACCCAGCGCGTCCCGCATGGTGTTGATGCGCTGCTGCTGCCGGGCGATCCGGTCCTGGGCGTCGCTGACCTGCCGGTGCAGCTGCCCGGCGCGCTCGTCGGCCTTGTCGTAGGCCTGGGTCGCCTTCTCGGCCTCCTGGTAGAGCCGGTCCACCTCGGCCCGGGCGTCGTCGTGCGGCGCGGCCACGGCGGACGTGGCCGGAAGGGCTCCGAGCGCCGCGGCGGCGGCGGACATCACACAGACCGCGGCACTGGCGCCTCGGTCGAACCCGGACGGTGCTTGGCGACGACGGGATCCCACGGGAAGCCGCACTCCTTCCGCTGGCGGACACGGACCGCTCCCCCGATGCGGGGAAACGCGCCAGACAGTAGCTCTGTGGAGGGGTGCGGGCCAAAGACCTCCGCGGGCACACAACGTGACGCCCCGCCTATGACGCAGGTCATGGGCGGGGCGCGGGGTCAGCCTGGAGTGTCGTAATTCGCCCGTTCGGGCGGTGCGGAACGACCGGATACGGACCGGATCAGATCCGGACGCCGAACTGGAAGGGCATGTTGGAGATCGACTCGTAGCGCACCACGGCACCGGTGTGCGGGGCGTGCAGCACCTGGCCGTTGCCCGCGTAGAGGCCGACGTGGTGGTAGTCGCCGTAGAAGATGACCAGGTCGCCGACCTTGAGGTCGCTCTCGCTGTAGATCCGGGTGCCGGCGTTGGCCTGCGCCTCGGAGGTGCGGGGGATGGAGACGCCCGCCTGCGCGTAGGCCCAGGAGGTGAGGCCGGAGCAGTCGAAGGAGGAGGGGCCGGAGGCGCCGTACACGTACGGGGAGCCGATCACGGACTGGGCGGCGGCGAAGGCCGAGGCGGCGCGGCCGGAGGCGGAACCGGTGTTGCCGAGGTTCACGCGGGAGGTGGAACGGCTGGCGGCGTTGGCCTGCTCCTTGGCGAGGGCTTCCTTCTCCGCCGCCGTCAGGGTGTTGAGCAGCTTCTGGGCCGAGGCCAGCTTGGCCTTGACCTCGTCCTTCTTCTTCTTGAGCTCGGTGCGGGTGGCGGAGAGGTCCTTGAGCTTGGTGCTCGCCTCCGCGCGCTCCTGGGCGAGTTCGCGCTGCTTGCTCTGGATCTTCGTGAGCGCCTCGACCTGCTGAGCGCTCAACTGGTCCATGGTGGACGCCTTGTCGAGGTAGTCGCTCGGGTCCGAGGACAGGAACAGCTGGATCGACGGGTCGATGCCGCCGGTGCGGTACTGGGCGCTGGCCATCGTGCCGAGGCCGTCCCGGAGCTTGTTGAGCTCCTCCTGACCGCGGGCCACGTTGTCCTGGATGGTGGAGATCTCCTTCTGGAGCTTCTCCTGCTTCTCCTGGGCCCCGTCGAGCTTCTCGGTGGCCTGCTCGGCCTGCTCGTAGAGGGCGTCGACCTTCGACTTGACCTCGTCCTTGTTGGGCTTCTCGCTCGGCGCGGCATTGGCGGCCTGAGCGCTGAAGGCAACGGCGGCAGCGGCTGCGGTGGTCAGCACGGTGACACGCGTGCGGCTCGGCTGCTTCGGTCGACGATGGGACGCCACGGAGTCGAGCTCCTTCTATTGAGTGATCACCCGTTCGGAGGTTCGAGGCATGACCCTAGTGACGTTCCTGTGATCAGTTCAAATCCTCACACTAAAAAATGCCGTCACTCAAAGCATTCTTTGCACATAACCAACATGCAGTGATGGCTGATTGACGCTACGTTGCGTGACCGATCGGTCAATTCCGGCATTAAACCTGTACGTTGACCTTCACGACAGTCGCTTGAGGAGTACCGCAGAAGCGACGGGCCGAGCGCCCGCCTTCGCGATGCCGTCGGCCACCTCACGGTCGGTCGACGCCACGATGACCGGCCGCCCCGGCGGCTCCGCCCGCACCAGCTGGCGGATCAACTCGTCGGCAGTGACGCCCGGTTTGGAGAACAGCACCCGCACTCCGCGCGGCGGCGCGAGCAGCACCGGCGCGGCCAGCTCGGCCCCGTCGAAGACACAGGTGACCTCGGCGCCGGTCTGCGCGGCCAGCTGGGAGAGCTGCCCCAGCAGCCTCAACCGCTGCTTCTCCAGGGGCATTTGGGGATAGCCGGTCTTGGTGACGTTGTAGCCGTCGACGACCAGATGGGCCTGCGGCAGCGCGAGCAACTGGTCGAGGATCGCGGGGTCGTTCTCGGACAGCGCCCGTGCCGCGATGTCTTTGGGGGTCATTCGTCCCGGTTCGACCGCGTCGACGGTCTCGGCGGGCCGTACGGAGACGGGCGGCAGCGCCAGCTCACGGCGCAGCCCCTGGGTCGCCTCCAGCACGGTGTCGAGCAGCAGCCGTACCCGCATGTCCTCGACGCTGCGCCCCTCGCGTGCCGCCTTGCGGGTGGCCTCCAGTGACGCCTCGGCCTCACTGAGCCGCGCCTTGAGGCGCCGGCCCTCGCTCTCCGCGGCGGACAGCTGGGTCTGCCCCTCGGCGCGCGCGGCGTCCGTCTCGGCCCGCAGCTTGCGCAGGGCGGCCTCGCCGCGCTTGATGTCGCTGTGCGCGGAACGCAGCTTGCGGTGCAGCGATTCCGCTTCCTTCTTCGCCGCGTCCAGCTCGGTGCGCAGCCGCTCGGTCTCGGCCCGGGTGGCGTCCCGCGCCTGCGCCAACTCCTCGCGCAGCCGCTCCAGTTCGGCCCGGCTCTCCTCGTCGGCGCGCTCGGCGTCGGCGCGCAGCGCCTCCTCGCCGGCGGCGGTCACCAGCTTGACCCAGCCGGTGGGGCGCAGAACATAGGCCGCGGCCGCCACGTCGAGCGGATCCGCGGCCGGGGGCGGCGAGCCGGAGTCGAGGGCGCCGGTGAGCTCCGGCTGGGCCTCTCTCAGCTTCTCCCCGATACGCTGCCGGAACAGCGGATCGGTCTCCAGCGCGGCGGCCATGGCGTTGCCGGCGAACTTGGCGCGCCGGTTGGGGGCGAAGCGGGCGTACTGTCGTAGCTGCGCGGGCAGTTCGGAGACGGTGAGGCCGCCGAACCCGTCGGAGACGATCTGCACGACCCTTCTCCGCACGCCGTCGGGCAGCGGGCGGTCGAGCACCTCGGCGGCGCCGTCGCCCGGCCCCCCGCCTGAGTTCTCCACCATCCCTCACACCCCAATACGTGTGCGGGGCCGCTCCCTCTCAGGAGCCGGCGCCCGGCCTGTCCACGAGTTCCACCTGATCCACGGCGTTGCACCAGCGGCAGCGCACCGACTCGATGGTCTCACTGACCACCTCGCGCTCCTCCACCTTCGGCTCACCCGCCAGGTCCAGGTGGAGGTACTCCACGACCTTCGACGAACGCGTCACGTCGAAGCGCGTGAGGTTGCCGCAGAGGGTGCAGCGCCACCGCGTCGAGGCGGTCGGCAGGGGTACCGTCATCGTGGCTGTCCGCTTCCTTCTTGTTCCAGTTTCCGTGATCGCCGGTTTCCCCGGCGAGTGTGGCTCGTAACCCTACGGCCTGGCGGGTACTCGCCGCTCGGCCGTCCACAGCGGCGAGGCACCCCGCCCCGGTACGTCCCGTTACGCCATGCTCTGTATCCATGATCAGCACCTGGGCAACAGCGGCCGTCAGAGCCCTCCGGAACACCACGGCACCCATGACATACGCCCTGATCGCCCTGTGCTGCCTGATCTTCGTCCTCGGGCCGGCCTCGGGCTTCGTCCCGTCCTACGGCACCGGGGACGCGCTGCTCGTCGCCCAGCGGGCGTACTTCCACCGCTGGGGAGTGGTACCGGCCGACCTGTTCGCGCACCCCGCCCGCGAGGCCCTCACCCCCGTCACGGCCCTCTTCGTCCACGGCAGCTGGATCCACCTCCTCGGCAACATGCTCTTCCTCTACGTCTTCGGAGCGATGACCGAGGAACGGCTGGGCCGAGTCGAGTTCATCCTGTTCTACGCGGTCTGCGGCTATCTGGCGCTGCTGGGCTACGCGCTGGCCAACGCCGGCTCCGCACAGTCCCTGGTCGGCGCGTCCGGGGCGATCTCGGCGGTCCTCGGGGCGTTCCTGTACCTCTTCCCCCGGGCCCGCGTGACGAGCCTCCTCCCCTTCCTCTTCTTTCTGCCGCTGCGCTTCCCCGCGTGGGTCGTACTTCCGTTCTGGGCGGCCCTCCAGTGGCTGGCGGCGGGCCAGGCCGCGCAGGGGCCGGGGGTGGCGTACCTCGCCCACCTGGTCGGCTTCACGCTGGGCTTCGGTTACGCGTGGGTCAGATTCGGAAAGAGGAAGGGCCCGAAGGGCGGCCTCGGAAGGGCGGTGGTGGGCGACGGCAGGGCGACTAGAGTGAGGGCCGCCCCAGCAACGGTCCCCGAGGGAGAGAACCAGCCGTGATCACCGCGATCGTCCTCATCAAGACCAGCGTGGACCGGATTCCGGAGATCGCCGAGTCGATCGCCGCGCTCGAATCCGTGAGCGAGGTCTTCTCCGTCACCGGTACCTACGACCTGATCGCGATGGTGCGGGTCCGGCAGCACGAGGATCTGGCCGAGGTCATCCCGGGCCGGATCAGCAAGATTCCGGGCGTCGAGGGCACGGACACGCACGTGGCGTTCCGGACGTACTCCCAGCACGACCTGGAGGCGGCGTTCGCGATCGGGCTGGACTCCTAGCGGGCGCCCAGCCGCTTCGACAGGGCGACCAGCGCGGCCCAGTTCACGACCTCCCAGGCCGGCAGCTCGGTGCGGTGCGGTTCGCCATGTCCGTCCTTGCCCAGTAGCACGAGCCGGGCGTCCCGGGGCCGCAGCCACCAGGACGCCGGCACGGGAAAGTCCGGCAGGTCGACGGCGGAGTACGGCTCCCGCATCTCGGCCCAGCGGTGGGCCAGCAGGCCGCCCGGCAGGAACAGCCCGCGGGTGTCCGCCGTGAGCGGGCCGAAGGTGACCTGCCGGCCCGCCCCGATCCGGTCGAGCAGTCCCGGTGCCTGGGCCTCGGCCACGCGCTTGCGGACGTGCTCGGCGGCGGACCGGATCCGCGGGTTCTCGAAGGGCTCGACGACCATCGGCCCCAGCTCGGTCCGCCGCTCGTCGAGCAGGAAGCCCTGTTCCGTCCCGTCGCCGAACCGCAGGAGATGCCGGTGGGCCAGGGTGTACCAGGCCCTGTCGCCCTTCTCGTTGCTCGTGACGATCACGTCGACGGTGGAACGCCAGCGCGTCACGTCCGCCCAGCGCCGGACCCGCGCACCGTGCGCGAGAACGAGCCCCTCCTCGTACAGATGGACCCGCTTCCCGCCGAGCAGACGCGGCGCACGCCGTACGACCGCCTCGCCCAGTGGCTCGCCCAGCCCCTCGGCCGCCGCCGCTCCACTCACCGCGGATGGAATCCCCACCCCTGGATGGTCACACGGCAGGCACGCAACGGCCGTCCTGCGTACGGTAGTTCCACTTCGCGCCGTCGGTCACGAGCTCCCGTACGGCCGTCACGAAGCGCTCGACGTGCTCGTCCGGGGTGCCCGCGCCGAAGCTCACGCGGATCGCGTTGAGGGACTTCTCGCCCGGGGCGGCCTCCGGGGCACCGCACTCGCCCTGGGTCCCCGGGTCGCTGCCGAGCAGGGTGCGCACCAGCGGGTGGGCGCAGAAGAGGCCGTCGCGGACGCCGATGCCGTACTCGGCGGAGAGGGCGGCGGCGAAGTGCGAGCTGTTCCAGCCGTCGACGACGAAGGAGATGACGCCGACGCGCGGGGCGTCGTCGCCGAAGAGCGACAGAACGCGGACCGCGGGGACCTCGGCCAGGCCCGCCCGCACCTTCTCGATCAGGTACTGCTCGCGCGCGACCAGCGTGTCGAAGCCGGCCTCGGTGAGCGCCCTGCAGGCCGACGCGATGGAGTAGGCGCCGATGACGTTCGGGGAGCCGGCCTCGTGCCGGGCCGCGCTGTCGTGCCACTCCACGTCAACTCCCCCGTCCTCACGCCGAGTTACCTTGCGGCTGGCGCCGCCGCCGGCGAGGTAGGGATCGGCTGCCCGGAGCCAGTCGGCGCGGCCGGCGAGGACGCCGGAGCCGAAGGGGGCGTAGAGCTTGTGGCCGGAGAAGGCGATCCAGTCGACGTCGAGGTCCTGGACGGACACCGGGTGGTGCGGGGCGAGCTGGGCGGCGTCCAGGACGATCCGGGCGCCGTGGGCGTGCGCGGCGGCGGCCAGTTCGCGGACCGGCCACAGTTCGCCGGTGACGTTCGAGGCGCCGGTGACGCAGACGAGGGCCGGACCGTGGGGGTCGAGGTCGGCGAGGGCCTGCTCCAGCGTCTCGACGGCCTGGCGCGGGGTGCGCGGGGCGTTGAGGTAGGTGACCCGGGCGTCCTTCCACGGCAGCAGCGAGGCGTGGTGCTCGGTCTCGAAGACGAAGACCTGGCAGTCGGCGGGCAGGGCGGCGGCGAGGAGGTTGAGGGAGTCCGTGGTCGAGCGGGTGAAGACCAGCTGGTCGTCGGGGCGGCAGTCGAGGAACTCGGCGACGGTCTTCCGCGCGTTCTCGAAGAGGTCCGTCGACAGCTGGGAGAGGTAGCCGGCGCCGCGGTGCACGCTGCCGTAGTACGGGGCGTAGGCCGCCACGTCGTCCCAGACGCGCTGCAGGGCGGGTGCGCTGGCCGCGTAGTCGAGCGCCGCGTAGGTGACCTCGCCGCCCGTGACGAGCGGGACGGTGACATCCCGGCCGAGAACGGGCAGCTGGGCACAAATGGTCTGGGCGGCGGCAGCGGTGGCGACAGACATGGCGAACTCCTGTGAGAGGCAAGGCGGTTCCGCCGTGCGAGCGCGCAGGGCTCAAGCACGGAGGGGGTGAAAGGGGGTGTGCGGAGGCGGGGCTCGGCGCCCTATCGCATTCGCTTGCTCACAGAGGACTCCCTCGATGACCAGGACCCCTGGTGTCTTTCGAGGGGCCCGCGCTTGCCGCGGACCTCGCTGCCCACGGCCTGGTCTTCACCCGGGGCACCCCGCCACGGACGGAGGGTTGCCGGACAGTCGGCCGGGGCCTCATGACTGTCACTCATGACCTGGTCAGAAAACTTACGTGAGGTGATCGCCGCCCCGCAACCCGTGTCCGGATCGCGGGACGACGACCCCCGTACGAACGGCTACGCGTTGGTGGCCGCCGCCCAGCGCTCCAGAGTGCGCTTGGCGGCCCCGGAGTCGATCGACTCCGCGGCCTTCTCCATCCCGGCCCTGATCCGGTCCGCCAGCGGCCCGTCACCCCGCTCCAGCGCCACCAGGGCGGCCGCCGAGTTCAGGAGTACGGCGTCCCGCACCGGTCCCGGCTCGCCGTCCAGGAGGCGGCGGGCGACGCCCGCGTTGTAGTCGGGGTCGGCGCCGCGCAGAGCCTCGATGGGGACCAGTTCGAGGCCGACGTCCCGGGGGTCGAAGGACTCCTCGGTGACCTTGCCCTCGCGGACGATCCACACCCGGGAGGTGGCGGTGGTCGTCAGCTCGTCGAGGCCGTCGTCGCCGCGGAACACCAGCGCGGACGAACCGCGTTCGGCGAGCACGCCGGCGATGAGCCCGGCCATGCGGGTGTCGAAGCAGCCGACCGCCGAGGTGGTGACGCGGGCCGGGTTGGTGAGCGGGCCCAGCAGGTTGAACGCGGTCGGAATCCCCAGGGCTCCGCGGACCGCGCCGGCGAACCGCATCGCGGGGTGGAACTTGGCCGCGAAACAGAAGGTGATCCCGGCCTCCGCCGCCACCCGCGCCACCTGCTCGGTCGGCAGGTTCAGATTGATGCCCAGCTTCTCCAGCACGTCGGAGGAGCCGCTCGCCGAGGACGCGGCCCGGTTGCCGTGCTTGACGACCTTCGCACCCGTACCGGCGATCACGATCGCGGACATCGTCGAGATGTTGACCGTCTTGGCCCGGTCGCCGCCCGTACCGACGATGTCGACCGCCGGCCCCGGGATGTCCAGCGGCTTCGCGTGCGCGTACATCGTCTCGACGAGACCGGTGATCTCCTCGACCGTCTCGCCCTTGGCCCGCAGCGCCACCAGGAAGCCCGCGATCTGCGCGTCCGCGGCCTCACCGCTCATGATGCGGTCCATCGCCCACGCCGTGTCGGCGGAGTCCAGGTCCTGTCCGGCCAGCAGCGAGCTCAGTACGTCGGGCCAGGAACGGGCCGCCGCGGTGTCGCCTCCAGCGGGGGTCACAGCGCTCATACGGCCGCTCCTGGGTGTCGTAGAAAAATGGTTCAACGATGTGCCCCCACCCTATCCAGCGCGGGACACGGCGAAGGGCCCCGTCCGGTGTTCGGACGGGGCCCTTCGACTGCGGCGTGGCGACGCCTCAGCGATCAGTGGTGGCCGTGGCCGCTCGTGATCTCCTTGTACTCCTCGACGGTGGGCTTGGCGATCTGGGACTCCTCGCCGTAGTACGCCTCGCTCAGCTTGGCGCGCAGCTTCTCGGTGCCCTTGACCTTGCGCTCGACACCGTTCTCGTCGACCGTCGCGCCGATCGCGGCCGGCACGTACTGCTCGTGCGCGGTGAGCGTGTGCAGCGCGTCCTGGCTGAGCGGCTCGTGGATCTCGACGAACTCACCGTGCGGCAGGCGCTTGATGATGCCGGACTCGCGGCCGTGCAGCACCTTGTCCTTGTCGCGGCGCTGGAGGCCGAGGCAGACCCGCTTGGTGGCGAGGAAGACCAGGACCGGCACGACGAAGAAGCCGACGCGCACGAACCAGGTGATCGAGTTGATCGACAGGTGGAAGTGCGTGGCCCAGATGTCGTTGCCGCCACCGACGAGCAGGACGAAGTACCACGAGATCCACGCGGCACCGAAGGCCGTACGGGTCGGGACGTTGCGCGGGCGGTCCAGGATGTGGTGCTCGCGCTTGTCGCCGGTGACCCAGGACTCGATGAACGGGTAGACCGCGATCGCGACCAGGACCAGCGGGAAGACCACCAGCGGGATGAACACACCCAGGACGAGCGTGTGGCCCCAGAAGTTGATCTCCCAGCCCGGCATGACACGGATCAGGCCCTCGGAGAAGCCCATGTACCAGTCGGGCTGGGCGCCCGTGGACACCATGTCCGGACGGTAGGGACCCATGGCCCAGATCGGGTTGATCGAGGCGATCGCCGCGACGGCCGCGATGACACCGAAGACCAGGAAGAAGAAGCCTCCGGCCTTGGCCATGTAGACCGGCAGCAGCGGCATGCCGACGACGTTGTTGTTCGTCTTTCCGGGACCCGCGAACTGCGTGTGCTTGTGGTAGAAGACCAGGATCAGGTGGCCGACCACCAGGCCGAGCATGATGCCCGGCAGCAGCAGGATGTGGATCGAGTAGAACCGCGCGACGAAGTCGCCGCCCGGGAACTCTCCGCCGAAGAGGAAGAACGACAGGTACGTGCCCACGATCGGCACGGACAGGACCGCGCCCTCCATGAAGCGGACACCGGTGCCGGAGAGCAGGTCGTCCGGGAGCGAGTAACCGGTGAAGCCGGTGAACATACCCAGGACGAACAGCAGGAAGCCGAACAGCCAGTTGACCTCACGCGGCTTGCGGAACGCACCCGTGAAGAACACGCGCATCATGTGCACGAACATGGCGGCGAGGAAGATCAGCGCCGCCCAGTGGTGGATCTGACGGATCAGCAGACCGCCGCGCACATCGAAGGAGATGTGCATCGTCGAGTTGAACGCCTCCGACATCAGCTGCCCCTGGAGGGGGACATAGCTGCCGTGGTACGTCACCTCGTTCATCGACGGGTGGAAGAACAGCGTCAGATACACACCCGTGAGGATGATGATGATGAAGCTGTAGAGGCAGACCTCGCCCAGCATGAACGACCAGTGGTCGGGGAAGATCTTGCGCATGTTGGACTTGGCCAGGGAGTAGATCCCGAGGCGTCCGTCCGCCCAGTCGGCGACACGCTCGCCGGCCGGTGCTTTGTCGCGCCGCTCATTGTTCTCGTTGGTGCTCATCCGCGCTCCCAGAATGCAGGACCGACGGGCTCCTCGAAGTCGCCGAGCGCTTCGAGGTAACCCTCGTCGCTCACGCCGATGCGCAGCTGCGGCAGGGCGTGACCGGCCGGGCCGAAGATCACTCGGGCACCGTCGGAGAGGTCGAAGGTGGACTGGTGGCACGGGCACAGCACGTGGTGCGTCTGCTGCTCGTACAGGGAGATCGGGCAGCCCACGTGGGTGCAGATCTTCGAGAAGGCGACGATGCCCTCGTGCGCCCACTCCAGCTCGCGCTTGTCCTTGATGTTCTCCGGCTGGAGCCGGACGATCATCAGCGCAGACTTGGCGATCTCGGTCTGGAACTCCTCGTCGGTCTCCTCCAGGCCCTCGGGCTTGGCGAAGGTGAGCGAGCCGACGGCCACGTCCGAGGGACGCAGCGGCAGGTTCGTGTTCATGTTGACGAGCAGCTTGCCCTTGGACCACAGCGTGTGGCGGAGCTTCGTCCCCGGCAGCGGGCCCAGGTCGCGCAGCAGCATGACGCCGGAGAGCGGGAACAGGGCCAGCGCGCCGAACATCGTGTTGCGGATCAGCTTGCGACGGCCGAGCGCGGACTCCTTGGCACCCTGCTTGAAGTCGGCCAGAACCTTGGCCTTGACCTCGGGGGGCGCCTCGATCGCGTGCCGCTCGTCGGCGATCTCCACGTCGGACATCAGGGTGCGGGCCCAGTGGACCGCGCCCGCACCGATGGTGAAGAGCGCCGTACCGAGGGTCAGACCCAGCGCGAAGTTGAGCGCGTTGATGTGACCGATCGGGAAGACGAAGATCGCCTTGTCGTGCGGGATCGCCACGTACGAGGCGATGAAGCCGACGGTGGCGAGCATCGAGACCGTGAACAGGAAGGCGACGACGCGCTCGGACCGCTTGGCGGCCCGCTCGTCGATGTCCTGCACCCGGTGCTCGTGCGGCGGCAGTCCCGGGTCGGCGAACGGGTTCTGCTCGTCCGCGACCGACACCGCGCCGTGCGCGTCCTGCTCAGCGGGCAGGTTCTCTTCTGGAATGTCTTGGCTACTCATGACTTCTTGGCCTTTGCGGTCCGAGCGGCGACCCAGACGGCTACCGCGATCAGCGCGCCCAGACCGAAGATCCAGGCGAAGAGACCCTCACTGACCGGACCGAGACCACCCAGCTCAAGACCGCCGGGGCTCTCGGTGTTGTCGCCGTTGACCGCGTTGAGATACGCGATGATGTCCTTCTTGTTCTTCGACGACAGCGTGGTGTCGGGGAAGGAAGGCATGTTCTGCGGGCCGGTCTGCATGGCCTCGTAGATGTGCTTGGGGGCAACGCCTTCGAGGCTCGGCGCGAACTTGCCGTGCGTCAGCGCGCCGCCCTTGCCGGTGAAGTTGTGGCACTGGGCGCAGTTGGTGCGGAACAGCTCGCCGCCCTTGGCGATGTCCGACCCCTCCGGCCCGTACTCGTTCTTCGTCGGGATGACCGGGCCGGCGCCCAGCGAGGCGATGTACGCCGCGAGCTGGTCGATCTCGGCCTGGGAGTAGATGACCTTCTTGGCCGGGATCTGGGCGCCCGGCTGCTGGGCCGGCATACGGCCGGTGCCCACCTGGAAGTCGACCGCCGCGGCGCCGACGCCCACGAGGCTCGGCCCGTCGGAGGAGCCCTGACCGCCGGTGCCGTGGCAGCTGGCGCAACCGACGGCGAAGAGCTTCTTGCCCTCGTCGATGGAGAGGGACTGAGCCGACTCGTCGGCCTGCGCCTTGCCCGCGGGCGCGAGCAGGCTGAAGGCCCCCCCGGCTGCCGCCAGCGCGAGGAGTAGTACGACGACCGCCGCCAGCGGATGGCGTCGTCGTGTGGAGAGCTTTTTCACGGATTACCCCGGTGTCAGGATCTTCTGCGTCGATGCTTCTGGAATGTGCGCTTCTTGGCTGCGCGCGGGATCGGGCCCGACTACTTGATCAAGTAGATCGTGGCGAAGAGGCCGATCCAGACGACATCGACGAAGTGCCAGTAGTAGGACACGACGATGGCCGCGGTCGCCTGTTCGTGGGTGAACCTCTTCGCCGCGTAGGTGCGGCCGAGGACGAACAGGAAGGCGATGAGGCCACCCGTCACGTGCATGCCGTGGAAGCCGGTGGTCAGATAGAACACCGAGCCGTACGGGTCGGAGGACAGCGACAGGCCGTCCTTCTTCACCAGCTCCGTGTACTCGAAGATCTGACCGCCGATGAAGATCGCACCCATCACGAACGTGATGATGAACCAGCCCCTGAGCTTCTTCACGTCCCCGCGCTCGGCGGCGAACACGCCGAGCTGGCAGGTGAGGGAGGAGAGCACCAGGATCGTGGTGTTGGTCGCGGAGAACGGAAGGTTGAGATGGCTCGCCATCTCCTTCCAGTGATCCGGACCGGTCACCGATCGCAGGGTGAAGTACATCGCAAAGAGGGCCGCGAAGAACATCAGCTCGGAACTCAGCCAGATGATGGTTCCGACGCTGGTGAGGTTCGGCCGGTTGACCGACGGGTGCGCGTGCCCGGTTTCTACTGTCGTTGCTGTCGCCACGACCGACATTATGTCGGTCGCTTATCCCGCCCTCACTCCGGGGGGTGCCGTTCGGAGTGTTCGCACCGTGTGTACTGCCCGTATGGCCCATCGCAGGGGTGTTCCAACAGGTGTTGACGGGGTGTTCAAGGGAGTAGCATCCGCCGCATCGGTACCTGGGGTTCCCTACCAACGACGCGGAGGAACAATGCAGCCGACTGCCACGGTGCTCGTCTACAGCGACGACTCCAACACCCGCGAGCAAGTCCGGCTGGCGGCGGGGCGCAGGCCTGCTCCGGATGCGCCGTTGGTCGAGTTCCTGGAGTGCGCGACGCAGGCCGCGGTCGTGAAGGAGCTGGACCGGGGTGGAATCGATGTCTGCGTCTTCGACGGGGAGTCCGCGCCGATGGGTGGCATGGGGCTGTGCCGTCAGGTGAAGGACGAGATCTTCAACTGCCCGCCTGTGCTTGTCCTGATCGGGCGGCCCCAGGATGCGTGGCTTGCCACGTGGAGCCGTGCGGACGCCGCTGTGACGTTGCCGGTGGACCCTGTTGAGTTCGCTGCCTCGCTGGCCTCTTTGCTGCGGGAGAAGCGGGCGTTGAGCGCCTAGTGGGGTGGGGCGCGAGGCAATGGGCGACTGCGGGTCCGTTGTGGCTGGTCGCGCCCACGCGGCGGAGCCGCGAATGTCACAGCCCCGCGCCCCTAGGTGGGTCGCCCCTGGGTGGGTCACACTGACTCGGGGCGGAGTCTCGCCGCGTCCTCGGGCCTCGGGCCATCAGGCGTTCCGCCGACCAGTGCGCTGCCGCCCCGCCACTTCTTCCAGCCCAGGTTCCAGTCGCCGAAGCCGTTGCCGAAGGGTTCCATGTCGTCGCCGTTGGAGTTGACGACCTTGACGACGTCGCCCTCGTGGATGGTGTCGAAGAACCACTCGGCGTTGCTGGTGCTCATGCCGGTGCAGCCGTGGCTGACGTTCTCGGAGCCCTGGGAGCCGACGGACCAGGGGGCGGCGTGGACGTACTCGCCGCTCCAGGTGACGCGGGTGGCGTAGTACACGGGGAGGTCGTACGAGTCCGAGGAGCCCTCGGAGATGCCGACGGTGGTACCGCGCATCCGTACGAAGTACTCCTTGCCCAGGACGACCTTGACGCCGTTCCGGGTCTCGAAGCCGGGCTTGCCGGTGGTGACGGGGATCTCGTTGATCTCCTCGCCGTTCTTGTAGACCGTCATCTCGTGGGACGCGGCGTCCGTCACGGCGACGATCTTGTCGCCGGTGGTGAGCTTGAGCCCCTTGGACCTGCCGCCCCACAGGCGGTCGCTGATCTTCACGCCGTCGAGGTCGCTGTGGACCTGGATGGTGGCGTGGGCGGGCCAGTACTCCTTGGGGCGGTAGTGGAGTTCCTTGTCGTCCACCCAGTGCCAGGCGCCCTCCACGGCGGGCGTGGAGTCCACCCTGAGGGCGCGTTCCACGATGGCCCGCTGCGCCTTGTCCTTGACGGGCTTGTTCAGCTGGGCGGTGACCGGCTGGCCGACGCCGTAGGTGCCGGCGTCCGGACCGAACTTCACGGTCAGACTCTTCTTGGTGGTCGGCTTGGTGGTGTCGAAGGTGAGGACCTTGCGGCCGGGGGCGCCGTCCTCGTCCTCCGTGCTCACCCGCACCGTGTAGTGGGCGTTGGCGGCCAGCGGGGAGGTGCTGCGCCAGCGGGTGCCGTCGGCGTTGAGTTCGCCCGTGACATAGCGACCCGCGGCGTCCGTGGCCGTGACGTCCGTGATCCGCCCGTCGTCACCGGAAGCGGTGACCTCCAGGGGCTTGTCGGGGTCGGCCTTCTTGCCCTTGCCGGACGGGCCGTTGAAGGAGATCTGCCCCGCCGCGTCGTACGGCTTGTCCGACAGCGGGTTGCCGCCGCCGGACCCGCAGGCGGTGACGCCCGCGCCGAGGGAGATCACCAGCAGGGTGCAGCTGACGACGGTGCGGATGCGCGGAGAGTGGTTCATGAGCCGAGGCTATGAAGGTTCGTCAGCGGCGGCGCGGTGGGTCACTCGGACGAGGGACCGGCTGTGCGGCAAAAGCACGAGCCCGGACCTCCTGACGGAGTGTCCGGGCTCGTGTGCGTTCGGCGTGTGCTACTGCGTGCGGTTCTCACCGCGGTAGTACTCGAAGACCCAGCCGAACAGACCGATCATGATGAGCGGCGCCGAGAAGTACAGCAGCCACCAGCCGATGGCCACGCCGAGGAAGGCCAGCGCGCCGCCGATGCCGAGGGCGAGGGGCTGCCAGCTGTGCGGGCTGAAGAAGCCCACCTCGCCGGCCTCGTCCGCGACGTCGGCCTCCTTGTTGTCCTGCGCCAGGGTGTCGACCCGCCGGGCGGTGAAGCCCAGGTAGAAGCCGATCATGACGCAGAGGCCGAAGGCCATGAAGAGGGCCGTGGTACCGGCCGCCTCCTTGGACCAGAGGCCGTACACGACCGCCATGGCGAGCACGAAGACGCTCAGCCACATGAACATCCAGCCCTGGACCTTCACTTGCCCGCCTCCTTGCCGCCGGCGAGGGCCTTGTCAGCGTGGTGCGCGTTCTCGAGCTGGTCGAGAGCGGCGATCTCCGGGTGGTGCAGGTCGAACGCCGGGGATTCGCTGCGGATCCGGGGCAGGGTGAGGAAGTTGTGCCGCGGCGGCGGGCAGGACGTCGCCCATTCGAGCGAACGGCCGTAGCCCCACGGGTCGTCGACCTCGACCTTCTTGCCGTACTTGGCCGTCTTCCACACGTTGTAGAGGAACGGCAGGATCGACAGGCCGAGCAGGAACGAGCTGATCGTCGAGATCGTGTTCAGGGCGGTGAAGCCGTCGGCCGCGAGGTAGTCCGCGTAACGACGGGGCATGCCCTCGGCACCCAGCCAGTGCTGGACCAGGAAGGTGCCGTGGAAGCCGATGAACAGCGTCCAGAAGGTGATCTTGCCGAGGCGCTCGTCGAGCATCTTGCCGGTCATCT